>NZ_JAUFPZ010000002.1:3912500-4212500 GCF_030409505.1 Zunongwangia endophytica
CGGAAAAATAACATGCTACAGCTGCTAGGATATATAGAAGTAAGCCAATTTGTAGTGGGCGCTTTCTTCCGAATTTATCCATAATTGGTCCGTAAGCCATTTGCCCTAAAGAAATTCCAATAAAATAACTGGTAAGCGTTAATCCAACTCGAGAAACTGTGATATTAAAATCTTTAGCGATATTCTCGAATCCCGGTAAATAAGAGTCTATAGAAAAGGGTCCTAGGGCGATAAGTGTTCCTAGAACGACTAAAATAATATATTCTTTCTTTTTATTCCGTTCTCCTGGGGTATAATTCATCTTGCAAATTTCGGTAAGAAAATCTTTTTGTAGATAAGTAATATTAGGTTTAACGAAAGATTAATATGCAAAACGTATTAGGTAGTGATTCACATATGCTTAAAAATAAGAGAGCCGGAATAGCGATATTCCGGCTCTTTATATACTTAATATTTAAGCGAAAATTAGTTTCCTAAAATTCGGTTTAAAGTTTCACTAGGTAACATTGCGTTACTAGTTTTTTCATCATTCATTTTGTAATAACCACCGATATTTTGAGAAGATCCTTGAGCTCCTATAAGTTCTTCAAGAATTTTATCTTCATTTTCTTTAAGTTCTGAAGCTATTTTTTCGAAATGAGATTTTAAATCGGCATCTTTATCTTGATTTGTTAAGGCTTCAGCCCAATACATCGCTAAATAAAAATGACTTCCGCGGTTATCAAGTTCATTAACTTTTCTTGAAGGAGATTTACCGTTCTCCAAGAATTTTTCTGTAGCAGCATCTAAAGCATCCGCAAGAACTAAAGCTCTCTTATTATCGTATTTGTTTCCTAAGTGCTCCAATGAAACTGCTAAGGCTAAGAACTCACCCAAAGAATCCCATCTTAAATGTCCTTCTTCTAAAAATTGCTGAACATGTTTAGGAGCAGATCCACCGGCACCGGTTTCAAATAATCCTCCACCGTTCATTAAAGGAACGATAGATAACATTTTGGCACTGGTTCCTAATTCTAAAATAGGAAATAAATCGGTTAGGTAATCTCTAAGTACATTACCGGTAACTGAAATTGTATCTTTTCCCTCTTTAACTCTTTTAAGCGTAAATTCTGTAGCTTCTAATGGAGCCATGATTTCTATCTGAATTCCTTCAGTATCATGTTCAGGAAGATATTTTTCAACTTTTTGAATTAGTTGCGCATCATGAGCTCTTTCGTTATCCAGCCAAAATACAATAGGCATCCCACTAGATTTACCACGATTTACGGCTAATTTTACCCAATCTTGAATTGGTGCATCTTTTACCTGGCACATTCTCCAAATATCTCCGGCACCAACTTCGTGTTCGATTAGTGTTTCACCTTTTAGGTCAACAACTTTCACAGTTCCCGCTTCAGGAAGTTCGAAAGTTTTATCGTGAGAACCATATTCTTCAGCTTTTTGAGCCATTAATCCAACATTAGGAACAGTTCCCATAGTTGTAGGGTCAAAAGCGCCATTCTCTTTACAGAAGTCTATAGTAGCCTGGTAAATACTCGCGTAACTACTATCTGGAATAATAGCTTTGGTATCCTGAGTTTTGTCATTTTTGTTCCACATTTGTCCGGATGTTCTGATCATTGCCGGCATAGACGCGTCAATAATAACATCACTAGGAACATGTAGATTTGTAATTCCTTTGTCTGAATTTACCATTGCAATGTCAGGACCGTTTTCTAAATCTGCCTGAATCGCATCGTTAATTTCTTTCTTTTTATCGTTTGATAGGTTATCAAGAGAACTTAAAACATCACCTAAACCACTATTAGGGTTTCCGCCTGCTTTCTTAATGTCTTCTCCATATTTTTCAAAAACATCTTTAAAAAACACTTTTACAGCATGACCAAAAATGATAGGGTCTGAAACCTTCATCATGGTAGCTTTCATGTGTAAAGAGAAAAGTACTCCTTTATCTTTAGCGTCTTGTACTTGTTTCTGAAGGAATTTCTGTAATTTATCGACGTGCATCACAGTACCGTCAATAATTTCTCCCGCCAGTAATTTAATATCTTTCTTTAAAACAGTTTCCTCGCCAGATTCTGAAGTGAAAACAATATTTACACTATCACCTTCATTTAAAGTAACCGATTTTTCATTATGATAAAAATCGCCACTATCCATTGTGGAAACATGAGATTTAGAGTCTGCACTCCATTCTCCCATAGAATGAGGATTCTTTTTAGCGAAGTTCTTTACAGCTTTTGGAGCTCTACGATCTGAATTACCTTCACGTAAAACAGGGTTTACAGCACTACCTTTAACTCTATCGTATTTTGTTCTAATTTCTTTTTCATCTTCGGTAGCAGGCTCATCTGGATAATCAGGAAGTTTGTAACCATTTTCCTGAAGTTCTTTAATGGCCGCTTTCAACTGCGGAATAGAAGCACTAATATTAGGAAGCTTAATAATGTTAGCTTCTGGTTTCTTTGCAAGTTCACCAAGCTCTGCAAGAGCATCGCTAACTTTTTGATCGTCCTCTAAAAATTCAGGAAACTGAGAAAGAATACGTCCTGCAAGAGAGATGTCTTTTGTTTCTAAAACAACATCTGCTGCTTTGGTGTAGGTTTGAACGATTGGAAGTAATGAGTATGTGGCTAAAGCCGGAGCTTCATCTGTTTTTGTATAAAAAATCTTGGTGTTTTCTGCCATTATTTAATTTTTTTTGATTTGTCAATTATCGAAGAAACCCTTTGGTTTTAGAAGGGTTTGATGTATTCGCAATATACTATTTTTTAGGCATTTTTGCTAGAAAACGCGCTGCAAAGCCTGTTAAGAAATGCTAAAATAAAGGCATAAAAAAACTCCGTTGAAGAACGGAGTTTTTAAGTAATGTATTGTAAGCGGTATTATTAAGATCTTTTAGCCTCTTTAATACGAGCTTTTTTACCAGTAAGTTCTCTAAAGTAGAAAATTCTAGCTCTTCTAACGCTACCTCTTTTGTTAACTTCGATCTTTTGGATCGCAGGTAAGTTAACAGGGAAGATACGCTCTACACCAACTGTACCACTCATTTTTCTAATGGTGAAAGTTTGTGAGCTTCCAGTTCCTCTTTTTTGGATTACAACTCCACGGAAAAACTGTGTACGGGTTTTTTGACCCTCTTTAATTTCGTAATAAACTGTAATAGTATCTCCAGCTGAAAATTCAGGAAGATCTTTAGTGGTAACGAATTCGTCTTGAACGAATTTAATTAACGATTCCATAGTTAAATATTTAAGATACAGGCTAAAACAACATTCACGGTTTTCGCCAGAGGTTATTTTAGAATGGATGCAAAATTATAAATTTTATTTTATAAAATGAGTTTTTTCTGAATAATTTTATTCATCATCCAAAAGATCTGGTCGAAGCTGTTTTGTACGTTTAAATGCTTCATTTTCACGCCATTCTTCAATCTTCGGAAAATTTCCTGAAGTTAAAATTTCCGGCACTTTCCATCCTTTATATTCAGCGGGTCTTGTAAAAACAGGAGGCGCTAATAAATTATCCTGAAAAGAGTCGGTTAATGCTGAAGTTTCGTTTCCTAGTACTCCGGGTATTAGCCTTATTATAGAATCACACAATATAGCGGCTCCCAATTCTCCGCCTGAAAGCACATAATCCCCTACAGAAATTTCTTTGGTTATAAAATGATCGCGCACTCGCTGATCTACACCTTTATAGTGGCCGCATAGAATAATAATGTTTTCTAGCATTGACATGCGATTGGCCATTTTTTGATTTAGAGTTTCACCATCTGGAGTCATATAAATAACTTCATCGTAGTTACGCTCTTCCTTGAGTTTAGAAATACATTTATCAATTGGCTCAATCATCATTACCATTCCAGCGCCACCACCAAATTGATAATCGTCAATTTGCTTATAGTTATCGGTAACATAGTCCCGCAGATTATGAAGATGAATTTCTACATGTCCTTTCTCTATGGCTCTTTTTAAAATAGAAGCTTCAAACGGACTCTTTAGGATGTCGGGAACTACGGTAATAATATCAATACGCATGGCACTCAATTTTTTGGACTGCAAAGATGCTAATAATAGCTTAGTTTAGCTATTCATTCTATTTTGCTTATTTTTTTCATCTTGTAAAAGACGTCCTAGTCGTTGTTCTTTTTCTAGGGCCTTTTTCTTGTAATCGTCAAAATCTCTCTCGGTATCATCCAGACGTTTTCTTGCTTCTTTGGTAACCACGTTAGAGTTCTTAAATTTATAGATAAAGAAAAGTAGCGCTAAAATAAGGATGGCAACAATTCCCCACATCATCGCCATGTAAGTTCCTTTGGTTAAAGGCAATCCTAAAAATACGATATTGTCTTTTTCTTCTGTAACTTTTTGAAGATTTTGCTGCGTGGTTTTAAGCTCGGCTTCCAGATTTTTGATCTCTTCTTCCTGTTGGCTGGCAGTGTTCTTACCTACCGTAATTTGATCTTTTAATTCCTGAATATAAGCATTAGTATTGTCACGCAGATTAGTTAACTCATCGTAATCTACAACCTTATATTCTTGATAGTTATTAGAAGATTCGATTAATTCCTGAAATTTATCCTGAATCGGATTTTTTGCTGGAATACTATCTTGTGCATTCGCTGTTAGTGTAAATCCTGAAAAAAATAATAGTGTAATTAGTAGCTTATTCATTTTTAAATGAAGTTTTCTAGTTTGTTAGTATCAACCTAACCTCTCAAATAATATTTTATTGTTTTTGGGGTAAAGTTTTTTAGCGCGCAAATGTCTGAAGTTTGAAATTTACTCACAACCAATACAAGATCTATTTATCTTTTTTCTGAGCATCCTCAAAATTGATTTCTTCGTTAACATCATTTTGAAATGCATTTATCCATGCGTTTTCAAAAATATTTATAACGGTAGAGAAAATTCCGCTTTTTACATTGCTTAGATCGCCTTCTAATGGTACTTTGGTGGCCAGCGTGTCGGTACCCTGATTTTTCAGTACAAATTTAAAAACCCCTACAAAGCCTTCCCAAAGTTTCTTGAAAATACCGCCTTCATCGTTTTTTGCAATAAGTTTAGTATTAATAAACATCGGTTTTATATAACCTTTCATATACGCATCGCTAATTGCAACCTCGCAGTATAACTCAAATGTTCCGCTTTCAAAGTCTACACCGGCATAGCGTCTTGTAAGATCATTAATTCCGGTTGCTTTCGCTTTTTCCAGAGAAAAATCCAAATCCATATCGGGTATTTCTCTCAGTAAATTCATATTACCATTTAGATTCACTTGTCCGCCTCCAATAGATGTTGCAGTAGCTTTAATATTTGATGGTAATTTCTTTTCTCCATTTACTACATTGCTAAGATTGGTCGCCTGTAGATTAATTTTTTCCATAAACATATCAATCTGAGGATTGGTAGAAAGCTGTACAAAATTCGCAGTACCATCATTAATTTGTAAATGGTTAATATCAATAGGCACAAGATCTGTTAGTGCTTTTGTCCAATCTTCGGTATCAGCATTTCCTGTAGCGCTGCTATCTTGCTGATCTTCGAAAATGTAATTGAATTTGGGGCCATGCATTGCGATTTCGCTCACAATTTTTCCTTTAAGAAGTGATTTCCACTCTACTGAAATATCTGTTTTCGGGAAATCGATAAGCGGAGTTTCGGTTTCTGCCTTTTCATTGATAAGCACCAGACCATCTATAGCGTAGGCACCGCGCCATAACGCAATGTCGATATCTTCAACATGGCCACTATATCCCGGGATATTATTCAGCGTCTTATTGACATAGTTTTTTACAATAAGTGGAAGAAATAACCTTAATATAATAAGAAGCGTTATGATAGTTATCGGAACAACATATCTCTTTTTCTTCAGCGGTTTTCTCTTCTTTTTTTCAGAAGTCATACTAAAATTTTCGGCAAAATTGCATAATCACTTTAAATCAACAGGTTAAGGATATCACAAAAATCGATTTGGAAAAGGTTTAGGAATACGCATTTATAATCCTTAAAAAGGTGGCTTCAGAATTAGATCACCATGAAGATGCGAAAAAGTAAAAATCAATATTGAAAAAACTCATTTTAAAAATGAATTGCATTTCCGTAGAAACTCAAAAAAAATGAAAGTATCAATTAAAATAACGAAGGTTGAAATTGAGTAATTTTATCTTTAATTTTTTCAAAAAATCCAAAAAAAACTCCCGAATTTTCGGGAGTTTTTAAAGCTATTGAATATTTTTTTCGGACTATCTGAAGATTACACGCTGCTTTTGGCCTGTTTTGTCTATAAACGTCATGCTTAAGCCACTTCCTCTTTCTATAGATTTAAAAGCTTCATCTGCATCACGAATATCGTAAATCTTTTCTCCGTTTATTTCAGTAATAATCGATCCTACAAATTCTTCTTCAGCATATTGATCACTTAAGGTTTTACTTATTTTTACCCCATTTTCTGTTTGGTAAAATTTAAGTTCATCTTTTGTAGCGTTGGTCACCTCTAAACCAATAGGTAACTGCGTAACATTAAGTTTGGTCAATTTTACAGCAATTTCTTTTTCTGTACCGTTTCGCAAAACAACCACATTTACGGTATCATTTGGTCGTTTGGTGTTAATATAGCCGGTGAGATCTGAAAATTTGTTTACGCTAATATTATCAATTTTCTTGATCACATCGTTAGATTTGATACCAGCTTTTTCTGCACCACTTCCTTTAGTAACTTCGCTTACAAATACACCTTGGGTTGTACCATATTCCTCACTCATCTCTGGAGCTCTAGTAAAATCACTACCACGAATACCTAAAATCCCTTGTTGGATATTTCCATATTCCATAATATCATCAACAATTTTTTTGGCGTTGTTAGAAGGTACTGCAAATGCGTATCCAACATAACTACCCGTCATAGAAGTAATGGCAGTATTTATTCCAACCAGCTCTCCGTTTATATTAACCAAAGCACCACCACTGTTTCCAGGGTTAATTGCCGCGTCGGTTTGTATAAAAGATTGTCCGGTAGCCGCAGGATTTAGATTTCTTGATTTGGCACTAACAATTCCGGCAGTTACCGTAGATTTTAAGTTAAATGGATTTCCTACCGCTAGAACCCACTCTCCAACTTTTACGTTATTTGAGTTTCCGAATGGAATGTAATCCAGTTCTTCTTCAGGTTCTACTTTAATTAAAGCAATGTCTGAAATTGCATCTGCCCCGATAACTTTCGCCTTGTAGGTTTTGTTATTATTTAAGGTAACTTCTAATTCGCTGGCACCATCGATAACATGATTATTAGTAACGATATAACCATCTGGCGTTATAATTACTCCAGATCCTGTTCCGCGTAGTGCTTTGCTAGATTCTGTTCTGCCTTGCATAATATCTGCCCAACTACGAGGGCCATTATAAACCGCAACATTTTTTACATGTACTACGGCGTGTACCGTATTTTCTGCCGCTGTAGTAAAATCTACATTTGTGCCGTAGGTGCGTTCCGCATTATAATTTGCCTGGATAAGGCTTTCTGTAGCAGTTGGCTCTTCTGAAAAGAAAGTTCCATTTTCTTCATCAAAAAATAGCTTATAGCTACCCAATGTAATTGCTCCACCAAGGATGGATACCATAAGTAAACTTGCTAATTTTTTCATCTTCTTTAGAAAAATTTATTTGTTCAACTTTTATAATAATACTAATTAGACTTTAGTTTCCTGTAAGTCAGCTAATAGTTAAAAACGCAGAAGTCAGTTCTAAAATTGTATATTTGAGACGTTAAAATCTGCTAAAAATGAGACTTCAGTTTTTCAAATATCAGGGTACAGGAAACGATTTTGTAATGATTGACAATCGTGATAATGTACTATCCAAAAACGATACCAAATTGATCAACAGGCTTTGCGACCGTAAATTTGGCATAGGAGCAGACGGATTAATTTTACTAGAAAATCCTGAAGTAGAAGGCGACGATTTTAAAATGGTTTATTTCAACGCCGACGGAAATCAAAGTTCTATGTGCGGTAACGGTGGTCGTTGTCTTGTTGCCTATGCGAAAATGCTGGGAATTATTGAAGTTGATGCAAATTTTACAGCTATTGATGGTGCTCACAAAGCATCGATAGACAGTAGCGGAATTGTGAATTTACAAATGCAAAATGTATCGAATATTTACCAATCTGGGAATATTGCATTTCTAGACACGGGATCTCCACACCATATTGTTTTTACTGAAAATGTAAAAGATCTAGATGTGAAAGAAGAAGGAGCAGCAATTCGATACTCTACAGATTATAAAGAAAAAGGAACTAACGTAAATTTTGTTGAAAAAACCGAGCAGAATGATACTTTTATCGTTCGTACTTACGAACGTGGCGTAGAAGATGAAACTTTAGCCTGTGGGACCGGAGTTACAGCAGTAGCTATTGCTGCTTATCATAGTCATAGGACAGAAGCTGCAGAAGTGAAATTACAGGTTCCCGGGGGTAATTTATCGGTAAGCTTTAAAGCAGACGGAGAAAATTATACAGATGTTTGGCTTAAAGGTCCGGCAAAACTAGTTTTTAAAGGAGAGATAGAATGCTAACCTTAAAAGGAGAAAAGCTTTACTTAAGAGCGCTAGAGCCAGAAGACCTGGAATTTCTGCATGAATTGGAAAATAACGAAGAATTTTGGGAAGTTAGTGCAACGCAAGCTCCTTTCTCAAAATTCATCCTAAAAAAATATCTGGAGAATTCTCATTTAGATATTTACGAAGTAAAACAATTACGTTTGGTAATTTGTAATCTAAAGCAACAACCTATCGGTTTAATTGATATTTTCGATTTCGAACCTCGAGATCGCAGAGCAGCAATAGGTATTTTAATAGCAAAGCCCGAAGAACGCCAAAAGGGTTTTGGAGCAGAAAGTTTGTCTTTAGTATGTAAATACTGTTTCAAACATTTAGGCCTGCATCAGGTGTATGCAAATATCACTGCAGATAATGAGCGAAGTTTGCGACTATTTGAAAATCGCGGATTTTCACAAGCCGGTTTAAAAAAAGAATGGACGTTTATAGATGGACGTTTTAAAGACGAATATTTATATCAACTAATAAATAAGAATGTACATTAAAAAGATTTTAGTAGCCGTAGCGATTTTAGGACTTGTTGGAGTAGGTATATTTAGTTATTATATCTACGAAAGCATTTTAGGAGAAAACACCAAATTCGCTTCAGAAAAAGAAATAGTTTTAATTCCTACGAATGCTGATTATAGAACTGTTTTAGATAGTCTTCGCCCATTGGTGAAAGACCTTAGCAGTTTTAATATCGTTGCTGAAAAAAAACAGTATCCGGGTAATATTAAAGCAGGACGATTTATTCTGAAAAAAGGGATGAATAATAATGACATTGTAAATACACTGCGAAGTACCAATGCTCCTATTAATATAAGTTTTAACAACCAGGAGCGAGTGGAAGATCTAGCCGGTCGAATTTCTAATCAAATTGAAGCTGATAGTTTAAGTTTACTAGAAGCAATGCGCGATGAGGAATTTCTTGCTGAAAATAATTTAGATGAGGCAACAGCTCTAGGAATGTATATCCCGAATAAATATGAATTCTTCTGGAATACTTCTGCTGAAGAATTTAGAGCACGAATGAAAACCGAGTACGATCGTTTTTGGTCACAAAGCCGTTTACAAAAAGCTGAAGAAATAGGCTTAACACCGGGACAGGTTATTACTATTGCTTCTATTGTTCAGAAAGAAACTGCGAAAGTAGATGAACGTCCAAAAGTAGCTGGCGTTTATATGAATCGTTATAAGAACGGCTGGAAGCTTGATGCAGATCCTACAGTGATTTACGCTATTAAAGAGAAAACACAAAATTTTGATACGATCATAAAAAGAGTTTTATATAAGGATCTAGAGTTGGATTCTCCATATAATACCTACAAGTATCGTGAAATTCCACCCGGTCCTATTGCAATGCCCGATATTTCTTCTATCGATGCCGTATTAAATTACGAGGATCATGATTACTTCTATTTTGTCGCCAACGTAGAAAATTTTGGGTATCATAAATTCGCTAAAACCCTTGCTCAGCATAACCGCAACAAGCAAGAATATGTTCGCTGGATTAATAAAAAAGGGATAAAAAGATAATTATTACTGAATTTAAGGAAAGTCTAACGTTATGGGAGCCTGAATCTTAGTGCGATGTTAAGTCAGCGCCTAGCTTTAAAAAAGGTTTAACAGCTTGTAGTTCAGATTATTAATATTTGTTGTACATTTGCACTCGCAAATTTGAAGAGAAGTCAAGTTTATAAATATAGAGATAATATTTGATTTATAAAAACTCTTCAGAAACAAATTGGAATGAGTAAGAAAATTGTTAAGCTTTCCTGGTTGCCCGTTGTTGCAGGATCATTATTTTTTAGTTTCAGCACAAAGAAAGCAGCCGATCTAGAGATAGAAGGTTTTACTACTCCTCATCTTGAATTAAATTATACGGTATCTGTAGATGCATTACCGTTAAAAGCTTCTAAGGCGCCGGCTAAGGCACTCCCTAAATTAGGGAAGTCGTATACTGGTTTTAAAGAAGCTATCGGCTTTAAAGAGTCGAGAGGAGATTACAGCAGTATTAACGAATATGGGTACATGGGGAAATACCAGTTTGGTAAAGGAACCTTAAATCTATTAGGCGTTTATAATACTCAGGAGTTTTTGGAGAGTCCAGAACTTCAAGAAGCAACATTTTATACAAATGCTTCTCGTAACAAATGGATCCTGATTCGTGATATTAAGCGCTTTTCAGGAAAAACTATTAATGGGGTAGAGGTTACAGAATCTGGTATTCTGGCAGCTGCACATTTAGCTGGTCCTGGTAGTGTGAAAAAATATTTAAGAAGTTATGGTGCTCAAATGTTTAATGATGCATTTGGTACAAGTATTAAATATTACATGAAACGTTTTGCCGGTTACGACACTTCGTTTATTGAACCAGTGAAAAATCCTAGAGTTGATTTTTCAAAATTATCTAAAATATAGTTTAAAAGGATTTAATCTTTTTGAATAACAAAAATGGTAGGTCTTTTGTGAAGGTCTACCTTTTTTTGTTTCCACTCGTTTATAGCAAGCGTAACTATAGATTCTGTTGGCAAAGTAAGATCGCAAGCAACGCAAAGGCGAGTAGAAGGATGAAGCGTCTGTATAAGATCTTCTAAAAGTTTATTATTTCGGTAAGGAGTTTCAATAAAAAGTTGCGCCATATTCTTTTCAGAAGAAATACGCTCAAGATTCTTTAATTCCTGCTTCTTTTCTTTTTTATCGATAGGCAAGTAACCGTTAAAACTAAAAGCTTGTCCATTCATTCCGCTGCCCATCATTGCTAATAAAATAGAAGAAGGACCTACAAGCGGAACAACCTGAATCCCATTTTGATGGGCTAGTTTTACAATTTCAGCACCAGGATCGGCAACCCCGGGAACTCCGGCTTCGCTAATTAGTCCCATATCGAAACCTTCTTTACAGGCATCAAGAAAGTTCGGGATTTCAGCAACATCAGTAAATTTATTTAAAGTCTTAAACTTTAAGATTTGTTGTTTTTTCTGCGGAACTAATTTTTTGATAGCTCTTCTAGCTGTTTTTTCATTTTCAGCGATGTAGTGATCAATTCTTTCAACATGCTTTTTTACGGTAAGCGGAAGCACTTCAATAGGATTGGATTCTCCCAAAGTTGTTGGAATTAAATATAGTTTACCTGAAAATGAAAAGTTTGAAGCCATTAATACGTTCCGTTATTTAATTTTTCTACGATGTTAGTTGTCGCCTCATCAAGCATTTGATACACATTTTCAAAACCTTGGTCACCACCAAAATAAGGATCGGGAACATCTACATTTTCTCCCGGAAAGATTTCATTTAGAATGAGTTTTATTTTTTCTTTCTGATCTTCAGTCTTTGCTAGCGCAATAGAATCGCGATAGTTAGAGTTATCCATCACGAAAATGTGATCGAACGAGTTTAAATCTTCAGTGCTTAACTGTCTTCCTCTTTGATCGGTTATATCAAGATGATGTTGTTTTGCTGTTGCGATCGATCTGCGATCAGGAAGATCACCAACATGGTAATTTCCTGTGCCGGCAGAGTCCACATAAATTTCTTCAGGATTTACCTTAGATTTTAGGAGTCCTTCTGCAAGGGGTGATCTACAAATGTTGCCAAGGCAAACCATTAAGATTCTTTTCTTTTCCATATTTTAGAGGATTTTATAAAGCAAAAGAGCCCTTAAAAAGAGCTCTTTATATTTTTAAATCGTTAATTTCTTATTGAGGTCTTCTACAAATTTTTTGAACTGCTTATCTGTTGTAGAAAGATTATCTACCGTTTTACAAGCATGAAGCACTGTAGCATGATCGCGACTTCCAATTTGTGAACCAATACTTGCAAGCGAAGCTTTGGTAAACTTCTTGGCAAAGAACATTGCTAATTGTCTTGCCTGTACAATATGTCTTTTTCTTGTTTTAGATTGTAGTGTTTCAACATCCATTTGGAAATAATCGCTTACAACTTTTTGGATGTAATCGATACTTACTTCTCGCTTGGTATTCTTAACGTAATTGTCAACAATCTTTTTAGCAAGCTCTATAGTAACATCTTTTTTGTTGAAAGAAGAATGGGCAATTAAAGAAATGATTGCGCCTTCTAATTCTCGAATATTAGCTTTGATATTATTCGCTAAAAATTCAACAATATCTTCTGGCATCTCTACACCATCGCGATAGAGTTTGTTTTTAATGATCGATACACGAGTTTCAAAATCTGGATGCTGCAATTCAGCCGATAATCCCCATTTAAATCGAGAAAGCAAACGCTGCTCGATATCCTGCATATCTACCGGAGCTTTATCGCTGGTAAGAATTACTTGTTTTCCGTTTTGATGCAAGTGATTAAAAATGTGGAAAAATACATCCTGAGTTCCTGCTTTACCAGATAACAACTGTATATCATCTACAATAAGAACATCTATGATCTGGTAAAAATGAATAAAGTCGTTTCTGTTATTCTTTTTAACCGATTCGATGTACTGTTGTGTAAATTTTTCCGCAGAAATATAGAGTACCGTTTTTTCAGGATACTTATCCTTTATTTCTACACCAATAGCATGTGCTAAGTGTGTTTTTCCCAGACCAACACCTCCAAAAATTAGAAGCGGGTTAAAAGAAGTTCCTCCTGGTTTGTTAGCTACTGCTAAACCAGCAGATCTTGCCAACCTGTTAGAGTCTCCTTCTAGGAAGTTTTCAAAATTATAACTAGGATTTAGTTGTGATTCAATTTTCACATTTCTAATCCCCGGTATTACAAATGGATTTTTAAGTTCCGGGTTTTTGTTCTTCACGGGAACATCTACTTCCTGTGAAGACATATTTGATCGCTGTGTACTTGGAATTTTCTCGGTAAAGGGCAATTTATTACCGTAGGTATTTTCCATTTTTATAACGTACACTAGTTTGGCTTTTTCTCCAAGCTCTCTAGTTAAAGAAACTTTTAAAAGCTTAACATAGTGCTCTTCCAACCATTCATAAAAAAACTTAGATGGTACCTGTATGCTTAGAGCACAATCTGTAAGTTTTACTGCTTGGATTGGCTCGAACCAGGTTTTGTAGGCCTGTGGCGAGATGTTATCTTTAATAAAAGCTAGACAGCTATTCCAAACTGATTGCGCAGTTTTCGACATGCTTCGTGTGACGTTATTATGGGTTATTAGTTCTTTCGAATTATCTCCTGATAAGAGTATTCCTTTCAAATTTAAGGAGGACAAATATGTGAACAAAAAATGTAAAAAAAAAACCGATTGGGTATTGAATTTTTAGAATAATTTACGCATACTTATAAAGGATCAAATCACAAAATTTATTTTTATTTAAAGCTTCAAAATTCAGCAATGACAGAACATATATCCATACTAAAAGTACGATATGCAGAGACAGACCAAATGGGTGTTGTGCATCACGGTAACTACGCTCAGTATCTGGAAATTGCGCGAATTGAGTGGCTCGAAAAAATAGGTATTTCCTATAAAAGTATGGAAAAAAATGGGATAATGCTGCCTGTTTATGAAATGAATTTTAAGTTTAAGAAATCAGCTTTTTTTGATGATAATTTGAAGATCCATACGAGCCTAAGAAAGACGCCCGATGTCAAGATAATTTTCGACTATAAAATATACAATCAAGAGGATGAGTTGTTAACAACTGCAAGTACAATTTTGGTTTTTATGGATGCTAAAACTAAACGCCCAATGCGATGCCCAGAATATGTTTTGGAGAAATTAGAAATTAGTGCTTAGCAGTTAGAATTTAGATCGCTTTGCTCTTAGATATTAGAAAATAGATTTTTTATTTTTAATTCTGAATTCTAAATTTTGAATGAGGTTAGGAACCAAGAATCAGGATGTAGATAGGTGTTTATAATTTAAGTAAAGATTTTTTGTTTTCAATCAAATTTGAAGAAAAAAGAATAGCTTATAATGCTGAATGCTGAATGCTGAATGCTGAATGCTGAATGCTGAATGCTGAATGCTGAATGCTGAATGCTGAATGCTGAATGCTGAATGCTGAATGCTGAATGCTGAATGCTGAATGCTGAATGCTGATTGTTACGGAATTTCAACTGCTAATTGCGACTGCCAACTTCTAATTAGCATCAATTCTCTTAATTGCCACTTTATAAGTAGTATCGAATTTATCGAATATGGCTTCAGCGTCATTTTTGCGTACTGAAATATAAATCTTACAATCCAACGCTAATTTTTGTTCTAGTATATTCAGGTTATTTTCTTTGATTAGTCGCATTACGATATTCATTTCGGGATAATCAAAATGCACTTCAAAAATTTCGTCAATTGTACGTTTAACGATATTTGAATTTTCCAGCGCCATTTGCGCCGCTGTTTTGTACGCGTTTATGAGTCCGCCCACACCTAATTTTACACCGCCAAAATACCGAACCACTACAATAAGAACATTGGTCACTTCAAAAGACTGCATTTGCCCGTAAATTGGCATTCCGGCCGAGTTAGATGGTTCACCGTCATCATTAGCGCGATAATAAATATCCTGTTCCTCTTTTCCGGTTTGCCAGGCATAACACCAATGCCGCGCTTTATGATGCTTCGTTTTCAACTCTTCCAGATAAACACTAGCTTCCTCTTCATTTTTAATGGGAAAAGCATAACCAAAAAACTTCGAATTTCGGTCTTTAAATAACACTTCTTCAGAAGCTTTGGTAATGGTTTTATAGGTGTCTTTCATTCTGGTAAACTAAGAATTTTCTTTAAAAATAGCCTAAGAGAATAATGCTTTCTTTTCAGTAAAAAGATCGACGACATCTTCATTCACCGGATCTAAATTCCAAACATGAATACCTAAAGCCGCTGCCGCATCTGTATTTTCTTTAGTATCATCGATAAAAAGACATTCGTTAGGCTTTAACTGATGCTGCTTAAGCACATATTCGTAAATATTAGCATCGGGTTTTCTAAAATTGATTTCGTAAGACAAATAAAACGCATCAAAACATTGCTGAAATTCGTTAAAAAACGACACATTTTCTTTCACCCAATCAATATGAATTTCGTTGGTGTTGCTTAAAAGAATAAGTTGATAATCTTTTTCTGAAGCTAGCTTTTTTATGAATTCCAATCGATATTCAGGGAAATCCACTAGAATAGCATTCCAGGATTGCAAAAAAGCCTCTTTTTCAACTTTAGAAAATTCAGTTTTATAGGAATTGAAGAATTCTTCCGAAGAAATTAAACCTTTTTCGTATTCTTTATTTAATGCGATGATAGATTCGGGTAAATTTTCGATCCCGAATTGCTGAAGCGCTCTTGGAGTGGCTGCTTTATCAAGATTGATAAAAATATCGCCAAAATCGAAAATGATGGTTTTAATCATTTAAATATATCTTTAGTTGATTGTCTTCTATTTTTTCTTCGGAAATTAATTTCCCCTGAAATTCAGGAGCTGAAATTCCCTCTTTAAGCTGAACATTTCCGGTGAAAACTCGAGCTTCATCCCATATTTCAGCATCAATAAAACTCTGAAGCGTTTGCCGCCCACCTTCAATAATTACCGATTGTAAATTTTCCTGATGCAGGATTTTTCCAATTTGTTCTGGCAAATGCTTTTTAATATCTGCTTCTCGATATTCGATATTTTCCGAAGTAATTTCAGGAATATGTTCAGTAATAATAATCGTTTTGATACTTCCGTCGAAAATAGCAGAATCTTTCGGGATTTTGCCTTCACGATCGATTACCACCCGTACGGGATTTGGACCTGCGTGTAATCTTGTATTCAGCTTGGGATTGTCATCGATAGCGGTTTGGGTGCCTACAAGGATAGCCTGCTCTTCTGCGCGCCATTTGTGTACTAATTGTTTGGAATAACGATTGCTAAGCCATACAGGAGCGCGATCTTCACGTTTATGTGGTGCGATAAAACCATCTTCACTTTGCGCCCATTTTAGAATAATGTAAGGACGTTTTTTATTGTGAAAGGTAAAAAAGCGTTTGTTGAGGTCTTGCGCCTCTTTTTCTAAAACGCCTAAAGTGACATCGCAACCCGCCTCCATTAGTTTTTTAATACCACGGCCGGCAACTTCAGCAAAAGGATCGACGGTGGCCACGACCACTTTTTTAATTCCTTTGGCAATAATAAGGTCGCTGCAAGGTGGCGTTTTTCCAAAATGACTGCAAGGTTCTAAACTCACATAAATGGTCGATTTTTTTAAAAGTTCGGGTTTTTTAACCGTGTTTATCGCATTTACCTCGGCATGAGGTTCGCCGGCTTTTTGATGCCATCCTTCGCCTATAATCTCGTCTTCGTAAACAATAACGCTACCAACCATAGGATTTGGGTAGGTACTTCCCAGTCCGTTTTCGGCGAGTTGCAAACAACGCTTTATATATTTTTCCTGTATATTCACAGCCACAAAAATAGAATTAATTAGTAAGAATGAGTGGGCTTAAAATAAGGGAAATACAGCAGCAAGACAATCAACAGGTTAAAAAAGTTATTCAGCAAGTTTTGGTAGAATTAGGCGTTCCTAAAGTGGGAACCGCCTATGAAGATAAAGCTTTGGAGGATATGACTGCGGAATATAATGCGCAGCGCAAAGCTTATTTTGTGATCGAAGAAAATAATAAGATTATTGGTTGCTGCGGAATAGGACCTTTACCCGGATTTGAAGATGAAATCTGTGAATTGCAAAAGATGTACTTTCTACCGGAAGCTCGCGGAAAAGGACTTGGCGCCCAGATGATGGAAACCTGCCTCAAATTTGGTAAAAGCCAAGGCTATAAAAAGTGCTATATCGAAACTTTGCCTTACATGAAGGACGCCTGTAAGTTGTACAAGAAAACCGGGTTTGAAGAATTAGAAAAACCTTTAGGCAATACGGGACATTATAATTGTACGGTGTGGATGATTAAGGATTTGTAGTTTTGAATAAGATTTTAGATCGCTTTGTTTTAGAATTTAGATAATAGAAAAGAGAAAAGAGAGAAGAGACTTCTATTTTCAACTGAAATAAGAACCAAGAATTAAGATGCAGGAAGGTGTTTATAATTTGAGTATAGATTTTTTTATTCTGAATGCTGAATGCTGAATGCTGAATAAAACTGTAAACCGTCCACTGATAACTGTAAACTGCAATAATGACCATCACTCAACTTAAAAAACAATTCTTAGAACATTTGGAGGAGAAATATCCAATGGAGGAAGTGTTGTCGTTCTTTCATTTGTTGGCTGAACATTATTTAAAACTAAGCAGATTGCAAATGGCTTTAGAACCCAACAAGGTTTTAAACGATGCCGAAATTGGCCAATTTAAAGATGCTTTAGAGAAACTTAAAGTATTTGAACCCATCCAGTATATCATTGGAGAAACTGAATTTTTTAGCCTGAATTTTAAAGTCGCACCCGGAGTGCTAATTCCGCGGCCAGAAACTGAAGAATTGGTGCAATGGATTTTAGATGAGATTTCGCTTCAGCAGAAACAAGATTTGCAAATTTTAGATATAGGAACTGGCAGTGGATGTATCCCGATTAGTTTAAAAAAACATCTGCCAAAAGCTCAAATTTCAGCAATAGATATTTCAGAAGAAGCTTTAAAAATCGCTAAAATTAATGCGGAAAAAAATGAGGTTTCCGTAGAATTTATTCAGCAGAATATTCTTTCCGCAGAAAAATTGCCACTACAATTTGATCTTATCGTTTCTAATCCGCCGTATGTTCGGGAATTAGAAAAAGCAGAAATGCATCAAAATGTACTTCGCTACGAGCCAGAAACGGCTTTGTACGTAAAAGACGAAAATCCTTTACTTTTCTATAAGAAAATCACGAAATTAGCACAAGAAGGGCTCGCCAAAAATGGCTTGTTATTCTTTGAAATCAATCAATATCTAGGAGTTGAAACCGAAATGATGGTGACAGATCATGGTTTTGAAACAGCGCTTCGAAAAGATATGTTTGGTAACTTTAGAATGCTAAAAGCCCGTAAACTTTAAAACCTGCAATTTTGGAAGAAATACAAGATCAAAATTCTATAAAAAGTATCGCTGTTTTTTGCGCTAGCAGCGATGGTGTAGATTCAGAAATTATTAAAACTTCAAAAAAACTTGGATCATTTTTGGCCAAAAATGACATTCGTCTGATTTATGGCGGTAGTAAACGTGGTCTTATGGGGCATGTAGCAGCCGGAGTTCAGGAAAATGGAGGGAAAGTAACCGGCGTAATCCCTGAATTTTTAAAAATCAAAGAGGTAGTGCACACCAATTTGGATGAGTTGATCACCACTAGAGATATGCACGAGCGCAAGCTTACCATGCATCGATTGAGTGATGGCTTTATTACCCTTCCGGGAGGTTTTGGAACTTTTGAAGAGCTTTTTGAAATTATTACCTGGGCACAATTAGGTTTGCATCAAAAACCAATCGGGTTACTAAATATCAATGGGTTTTATGATGATTTGATTAGTATGTTGCGCAAGATGGTTGATATAGGTTTGCTGAAAAAAGAAAACTACGATTTATTGATTATTGCTGAAACAATCGATGAATTGTACGAGAAAATGAAGTTTTTTAAACCTTTACCTACTCCTAAATGGATAACTAAAAGTCAGACTTAAAATGAAGTTTGAATTTCTTAAAATATATACTTCAAGGCTTCAGGAGCAATTGGAATTCTATCGAGATGTACTAGGTTTTAGTAGTATAGAAATTTCTGAAGACAGTTTTCAATTACAGATGGGGTACACGAGAATGCTTTTTCAGCAAAAAAAAGATTCGAAACCTTATCATATCGCATTTCATATTCCGGCTCATCAGGAATTTTTAGCTTTAGAATGGCTTAAGAAACGAGTGAAGATTGAAAAAGATGAAGCGGAAGAAATTATAGATTTTAGCAATTGGAATGCAAAATCGGTTTATTTTAAAGATCCCGATAGTAATATTATGGAATGTATTTCGCGAAGACATTTGTTCTTAACTCATAACGATGAATTTAATGCCTCTTCTTTTATGGGTGTTGCAGAAATCGGCATGGCGGTACGTGATATAGAAGTGTATTATAAAAAATTACATCACGAATTTGAATTAAAAATTTTTGATGGAGGCCTAGATCCTTTTTGCGCCATTGGTGATGAAAACGGACTCATTATTTGTATTAATCGCGAACAAAAAGATTGGTTTCCTACACAAGATCCTGCTTACAAAGCAGATTTTGACATTACATTTAGACATAACGAGAAAACAGGATCGTTTTTATTTAAGAATGATCGTATTTATTTAGAAGATTAGCATAGAGATCACATGGATATCGAGAAGAAAATTATCGCACTTCGTGAAGAATTACAGCATCATAATTACCAGTATTACGTTTTGGATAATCCTGAAATTAGTGATTATGATTTTGATATGAAGCTGAAGGAACTTCAGGAACTGGAAGAGAAATATCCAGAATTTGAAGATCCTAATTCTCCAACCCAGCGTGTGGGAGGAGCGGTGACTAAAAATTTTAAGACCATTGTTCATGAATATCGCATGTATTCGCTTTCTAATTCGTATTCTAAAGAAGAACTGCAAGATTGGGAAACGCGTATTCGCAAGTTAGTAGATGGCGATATAAAATACACCTGCGAGTTGAAATACGATGGCGCTTCGATGAGTCTTACTTATGAAAATGGTGAACTAATAAAGGCGGTGACTAGAGGCGACGGCTTTCAGGGAGATGAGGTGACTAGCAATGTGAAAACCATACGATCGGTACCTTTAAAATTGCGTGGTGATTATCCAGAAAAATTTCATATTCGTGGGGAGATCGTTTTGCCTTTTGAAGGATTTGCGAAGTTAAATGCTGAACGTGTAGAAAACGGAGAAGAACCGTATGCGAATCCGCGTAATACTGCTTCAGGAAGCTTAAAATTGCAAGATAGTGCTGAGGTTTCGAAACGTCCTCTGGATTGTTTATTATATAATATTGCCGGCGAAAATCTTCCAATATCATCTCAATATGAAAGTCTAGAAAAAGCCCGTGATTGGGGATTTAAAGTTCCGGCAGAATCAGAACTTAAAAACAATATCGACGAGGTTTTAGAATATATTAATTACTGGGACATTCATCGCCACGATTTGCCTTACGAGACAGATGGTGTGGTGGTGAAAGTAAATGATTTTAGCCAGCAGGAAGAGTTGAGTTATACTGCAAAATCGCCACGTTGGGCAATGGCTTATAAATTTAAAGCGGAACAAGAGAATACCAAACTTCATAAAATTAAGTATCAGGTTGGGCGAACAGGAGCAATTACTCCGGTTGCCAATTTAGAGCCGGTACAACTGGCAGGAACTATTGTGAAAAGAGCTTCTTTACATAATGCCGATCAAATTGAAAAATTAGATATTAGAGAAGGCGATAAGGTTTTTGTTGAAAAAGGAGGAGAGATTATTCCGAAGATTGTGGGAGTCGATTTTAAACAACGAGATCCAAATTCTGAGCCTACAAAATATGCTACCCATTGTCCTGAATGTGGAACTGAATTGCAACGTAATGAAGGGGAAGCACAGCATTTTTGCCCGAATTACGTAGGATGCCCTCCTCAAATTATCGGCAGGATGGAGCATTTTGTATCTCGTAAAGCCATGGATATTGATGGTCTAGGAAAAGGAACTATCGAAATACTTTACTATAACAAGATTATAAATAATTATTCTGATTTCTATTTTCTTACGTACGACGATATAATCGGGCAGGAGCGTTGGTTAGATAACGAGGAAGCCGGTATTAAAAAAGATGGTGAACTTCAAGTAAAATTAGGACAAGCAATTTATGCGCTTAGCCAGGGTTGGGGGAGTATTACACGTGCCGATTCAGAAAAAATAGGGAGTGAAATTGTACAATTAGAGGAACTTTTTAGTTTAAATATTGCTGAAGTTGAAGGTGTTGACGAAAAGAAATTTAAGCGATTTCTGAATGACTTAAATTCAGCGATGCAACGTGTAGATATTTCTGCGTACACGTCGATGGAAGATTGTGTCTCGGTAAATTTAGTAATCGATCTAAAATTCCCAGATCATCAGGAAAATCAGCCGGCAAAAGAAGCGTTGAAAAATGCAGATTATATTGACGAATTACTTCGGAATGAAAGCTTTCAGCATTATCCGAAATTCGATAATTTTATAAGTAAAATTTCAGACCGAAGCCGAATAAGTATTCAGAAAAAAACAACTGAAAATATCCTGAATTCCGTTTCAGCATCTAAACAACGTACGTTCGATAAAGTGCTGTTCGCATTAGGAATTAGCGACGTAGGAGAAGTAAGTGCCCGAAAAATCGCTGAGCATTTTGGGAATATCGATAAATTGATGGCAGCAACCACTGAAGAACTAATCGAACTTCGTGATGTTGGAGAACGCGTTGCCACGAGCATTACCGAATTTTTTGCCGACCAAGAAAACCTAAAGATTGTAAACCGATTACGAGAAAAAGGCTTACAGTTTGAAATGGAAGCGAAAGAAACTTCCTCAGACAAGCTAGAGGGATTAAGTTTTGTGGTTTCTGGGACATTTTCTGTTTCTAGAAATGAGCTTAAAAAACAAATCGAAGAAAATGGCGGTAAAAATTTAAGCGCACTTTCTAAAAGCACCGATTATTTAATTGTGGGTGAAAAAATGGGTCCAAGTAAAAAAGCGAAGGCTGAAAAAGAAGGCATTAAAATGATTAGTGAAGAAGAATTCTTTAAAATGGTTGAATGATAGAAGACTTTGTAGCGTTTGATTTTGAAACCGCGAGTGGAAAAAATCCCTGCTCGTTGGGAATGGTAGAATACAAAAACGGTAAAAAATATGATGAATTTTACGAATTAATAAATCCTGAAGTTGCTTATTTTAATCCTTTTGCGGTACAAATTCATGGTATTACTTATGAGGATGTACAGCATGAAAAGAATTTTGAGCAATTATGGGAACAAATGATTCCTTTTATTGAAGGGAAAACTTTAGTAGCACACAATGCCAAATTCGATAATGCTGTATTGCTTTATTCGCTGCAACGTTATGGATTAGACTTACCAACTTATACAAGTTTCTGTACACTACAACGAGCCCGAAAGTTGGTGCAATTGCCGAGTTATAAGTTAAGTTCTTTAGCTAACTTTTTTGAAGTGCCCCAATTTCAGCATCACAATGCCCTTGAAGATGCTTTTGTTTGCGGTGAATTATTTTTAAAACTGAATAGGGTAGAAGAAGAGTTGAAATTGCAGCAGGAGCATGGTGTAGATTTTCCGTCAAGCTACCTAGATTGGATGGCCGAAAAGCAAGGCCAAAATATCCAAATTCGGCGGAAAGCTTTAGCTAGTTTTGGGCAATTATTTAGCGGATTCCGTTTTGTGATTTCCGGAAATTTCCAGAATTTCTCCAAAACTGAAATGCAGAACATTATTATCCAAAATGGCGGTCGTGTTACCAGTGCAGTTTCAGGAGTAACCAATTATTTAGTTTGTGGTGTAAATGCAGGACAAGCGAAATTGGCTAAAGCAAAATCTGCCGGGACTAAGATTATTTCTGAAGAAGACTTATTAAAAATCATGAAAATTAGCTGAAGTTTTTTAATTGTAGATTAGTTATTACTGGATCTACAAGATCAAAAATTTTAAGAGGTAAATATATTTAGGTTAATTCTTCGAATGGGTATTGTATGCTCTTTCTACTCTTTCTATATTTAGTAGCCCTATACAACCTACTTGTTTTATGGTATTATTTTTTTTGAAAATCTAAATACCACCACCCTATATGGAGTTAAAATATTCCGGAAGTCATTTAAAAACCAAACGTCTTGTTCATCGTGCTAATCAATTATTTGTAAGTCCTTTTTACAAAAATGAAATAAGAAATTATTTAGTGAAGCAGGGAAAAGGCGATTATTACGAATCTTTTAAAACGATACTCGAATACAACAAGGAAATTTCAGTTAAAACCTTCTTCAGTTTTTTATCTAAGAACAGAATGAAAGCAAGTTCAAACGTAGTATATGTAAATACTATGAAGATGAATGGAGCTCATCGTGATTTGCTAGCTTTACTTACAGAAAAAACATTCATGGCAATGGATTGCGATAGCGAAATATCTAAAAAATTAGACTTGAAAAGTAAAGTAAATAGAGATATCCTTTTCAAGGAAATAGGGAAGATTTCTAAAAGTTATATCTGATTTAGGAATCCTCTTGAGCTTCTTTAAAAGTATAAAAAAAAATGCCGGGTAACCACTCCCGGCATTTTCAATCTAACCTAACCAACTAACTAACCAATCTTATAATCCAACTAATTCATAATCTCTCAATAAATCTTATCGCTTTATTTTAGAATTATAGTAATATAAATATTATTAGATATTCTTTACCAATCATAAAGGTATTGTATCAGCCACACCATTCTATTCTTCATTTATCGTACCAGAGATTAAATCCCGGGCTGATTCCAAAACCTTTTTCAGAAGTCAATTTATTTATTTTTAGTAGGGCTTAAATAAATTATAATTGACTCTGAAAATTAAAACTCAAAAACAAAACTTATTTCAAAAAACTGGTAGAGAAATGATAAGCTTATCACTTAACTACACCTCAAATATACGTTAGGTTTAGAGCTGAACTTTTGGTTAATCGATGAAGAATTTTAAAGTGTAGACGGATGGTAAAAAAGTTTCGTTTATCTGATATTAAACTTTTAATTATAGAAGATTAAGCCGCTTCATTAATTCAGGTCTATTAGAACGGCTAACAGGAATTACGTCCTTTTCAATCAAAACGCTATTATCTTCGATATCGATAATTTTATCTACGTTTATGATAAAAGATCTGTGAATTTTTAAAAATAGATTTTCTGGTAATTTTTCTTCGATTTTCTTCATGGTAGAGTGTACCGTATAATTTTTACCAGATGTTTTTACTAAAATATAATCTCCCCTCGCTTCGATTAAATAGATACTTGGAATATCGATTTTTATTAATCGACGATCAATATTTACATAAAGATCATTTCCGGACTCTTTAGGATTGGCATCTACAGCTTCTGCAGGAATATTTGGAGCGGTAAAATTTAAGGCCTTTTTTACAGCCTTGTCAAAACGTTCCTGGGTAACCGGCTTCACCAAGTAATCTACGATGCATTCGTATTCGAAAGCTTCTATAGCAAAATTACGGTCTGAAGTTGATAATATTATTTTAGGAGGATTTTTTATAGTTTGGATAAAATCAAAACCATTAAAATCTGGCATGTGAATATCCAGGAAAATTAGATCCACCTCATTTTGGTTCAAATGCTTGATAGCCGCAATGGCATTAGAAAAATCGGCCTGAATTTCTAGATTTTGATTATTAGAACCTAATCTTTTTAAAATTATTCTCGCTGCTGCTTCATCATCTACAATAATACATTGCATAGTATATATTTTAGGCTTTCTTAATAAAAGTCATCATGGCTTCTAGAATCTCTTCGAATTTTAGATATAATTCTTCATCTAAAACTTCTTCACGAAGTCGATCTTCATGATCGATAGCGACCTGATAACTTTTTTCTAAGCCTAAAATACTAATTTTATGTTTAATCTTATGAACATCGTCTGCAGCACGATCGAAAATCTTGGTTTGAAGATGCTTCTTATAATTTTCGATTTCCTGAGGAAGTTCTAATCGAACTACATCCAGCAACTGTTCTTCAAAATCTTTATCGCCACCAGATAACTGGCTAATGTAAGAGTAGTTAGGTTTCTCTTCCATAATAATTTTGTTTAGGTAATGTAAAGTAGAATATGGTGCCTTTAGATAATTCACTCTCCAACCAGATTTTTCCGCCGTAAAAATCTATGATCTTTTTTACGATAGATAAACCAATTCCAGTTGAAGTGAAATCATTATCAATTTTTTCAAATATCTGAAAAATCTTGTTAAAATGATCCTTTTCAATGCCTTTTCCGTTGTCTTCTATGGAATATTTATAATAATTGCTATTTTCTTCAACTCCAATTTTAATTAATCCTTCAGGTTTATCAATGCTTTTCACGGCATTTTGGATCAAATTCTGGAAAAGTTGTTGCAATCGAAATTTATCCCCTTTTACTATAGGAAGTTCATTTAAAATTTCAATTTTGATGTTTGACGGACAATAAATTATTTGTTTTATTTCAGTGACAAGATGGTGAGTGTCTACTTCATAAATATCTAAATCTTCCTGATCTATTGTAGAATAATTTAGGATGCCCGTAATTAGTGCATCCATTTTCTCTACACTCTGTAATATGATGTTGAGGTTCTTTATTCCGTGCTTATCAATTTTGTCGGCATAATCTTGCTGCATCCAGGTAACCAGACTATTAATGCTTCTTAAAGGCGATTTTAGATCATGGGAAACCATATGCGCATAATCAGATAAGACCTGATTTTTTTTCTCTAATTTCTTTAATAGTTTCTCCTGATCTTTATTGATTTTAGCGATTTCTCTGGATTGTTCTTCGATATAAGTAGCAAGATTAGATACATTGATTTCCTCATCAGTTTGATCTTTTTCTGCTCTATTATTGATGTCTAAAGTTGCCATTACAGATTTTAGACGATCTAAGATTTCTTTCTGACTTTCAGCTTCTGATTTTAACTTTCGGTTGGCGCTAAATAATTCGTCTGAGCTGATCTTCATCGCCAGCTGGATCATGCTTAGCTGCTCATCATTTGTCTTATATGATTCTTCTACGGCATTAAAGAAATCTTCGAATCTTTCATCATCCATAAATTCTGAAGGGAAATATTTTCTTATCTGCCGTTTTAATAGAGAATTCATATTATTCGCTAATTAGGGTTAAAGTCATGGTTTGATTGTGAAGATTACACGCTGTGCTCGTAGAGAAAGGCGCAATTTCGCCGTAAGAATAGAACCCGGCAATATGGGCTTGTTTTCCTAGAATTTCAGAAACTTCTTCAATTTCTTCTTCAACGCGTTGATCCATTACAATCTTTCTACCAATACAACTTACTAATAATGCAAGTTGCGGATTTTTGGAACGATTTTTCATCGCATCTGCTGCTGCTTTTGCAGCTCCTTCAGCAATGCCATCTACTGTGGCCATCATTAGTTGTGCATGTGCACCTTCTGGAATGTCACCAGCCAGAATCATACTCTTGTTGTCTTTATCGATATTTAAAATCGTACGGACTAAGCTGAAATTATCGTCTTTCTCTTTTACATTTAAGGGATATAATAATGCCGCTTCGGGAAGTTTATTCGCTTTGCTACCTAAATATTTAGAGTAAAGATCTAACGCCGGTAAGTCGTCGAGCTCTATTAGAACATTGTCTCTGGACTTTGTAATTAGACGTTCTGGTCCAAATGGAATCCAACCGCCATAACTGGCGTAGCTAACTTCTAGTGTTTCACCATACAGCCCAATCATTACAATTTCCCCTTCTTTAGGATTTTGATTATAAGAGGCCATTGTTTTTTCAAATCTGGAGCCATCTCCACATAGTCCGCCAGTTAATATAATTTCTTGTTTTGTAAATTTTTCCACTCCTTTTATTAAAGCACTTCCGTTTACATAACTACCTTCAGAAATTATAAATAAATGTTTGAGATCTTTTTTACTGAACTGGCTTGCCAAGCTAAATCCAAGCGCTTCACCATTTTTATCGTAATCAAGTATATTTGCAGTTTTTACTTCAAAATGAGATTTTTCAAATTGAATAAGTGTTACTGCGATAGAATTATCGGTCACTTTTTCACCAAGAATTTCTCCCGCAGTTGTTCCAAAAATTAGATCTGGATACGGAAATTCTTTTCGAATATCTTCTATAACTTCAGGATCTTCCAGCAGTTTTCGCTCTCCAAAAATAAAAACCAGTGGATTTTTTAAATCATCTTTTGAAGATTCGCCCGTATATTTCCAAGCTGCGTTTCTGGTCTTTAGACCCTGAATTACTTTCATGATTGTTTTTTTAAACTGAAGAAGAATACAGTTCCCTGCCCAACTTCACTATCTAACCAAATATCGCCCTCGTATAGATCTACTACTTTTTTAACGATGCTTAGACCAACACCTGTAGATTTTTCGTGGGTACCTAAAGCATTAAAAATTTTGAAAATGCGTTGGTGATGTTCTTTTTCGATACCTATACCGTTATCTTTTATGCTGAATGTATAATGCGTAGTATTCTCAGTATAATCAATCTCCACAAAACCTTGTTCCTTATCGATATAATTTACTGCGTTACTTAAAAGGTTTTGAAACAGCTGCTGAATTCTTGTGCGATCACCTTCAATAACCGGAAGGGTTCTTAAAATACTTACATTGATATGATCTGGGATATAAATCATTTCAATAATCTCTGATACTAATTCTTGCAGATCAAGTTCCTGACTTTGGATATTGCCGTCTTCAATACTAGAATATCTAAGAATATTCTCGATAAGATGATCCATTTTTTCGACCTTCACTTGCATAAGATCCAGATTCATCAAACTCTCCTCTCCTAATTTTTCTCTGAAATCTTCTTTTGTCCAGCTCAAAAGGGCTGAAATATTTCGTAATGGTGATTTAAGATCGTGAGAAACAATATGGGCATATTCGTTTAAGTGTTCGTTTTGCTGCTCTAAATTTTTAAGAAGTTGTTCTTTCTGGGTTTCTAGCAGTTTCATTTCGGTAATGTCTAAATGAATTCCTATCGAACCTACCAGTTTACCATTAACGTCGAAGTTTGGTGCACCACTTACTAACCAATATTTTAATTTATTGTCTTTGGTTCTTACTCTAACTTCATAAGAATTTGACACTCCTTTTTTGCGAAATTTATCATTCTTGGTAAATTCAGCTGCAGATTCTGGAATTAGAAAAACATCAGAAGCTTTTTTACCTGCTAATTCCTCTTTGGTATAACCGCTCATATCGGTGAAACTTTGGTTAACCATAAGAATATTATCATTTAGGTCTACTTCCATAAGACCTAAATTCATATTAGCGATAATACTGCTATATTTTTCTTTTTGCGCCTTAAGGCTGTCTTTATAATTTTTCTGAATAGTTACATCGTCATAGCTCCAAAGATGACCTTTGTATTTTCCATCGTAGTAAATAGGAATATAGCTTCGTTCAAAAATTCGGCCATCTACAAGTTCTAATTCTTCAGCGATAACAGTCTTTTTCTCATGAAGAAGATTTTCGATCCTAGCAACAAAATGCTCTGGATCTTTAAAATAGACTTTATTTTCTTCAGCAGAATTCGAACAGTCTACACCTTTCAATAGATTAGGATCTGCATCGATACCGAAAATATTACAGAATTTTTTATTGGTCAAAAGAATTTTACGATTCTCATCTTCCAGTAATATTCCGGTTTGAAGATTAACGATTAAGGTTGAAAGTCTATTTTCAGATTCTTCAATTTTCTCTTTCGCTATTTTTTCTTTTGTGATGTCTTCTATAGTAGCTACTTGATGCCGGATTTTCCCATTTTCGTCTCGGATAGCAGCAACTCTGGTTTTGGCCCATAAGGTCTCACCATTCTTTTTAATATATCGTTTGTTGATGGTATAGAAATCGATTTTTCCTTCTACCATTTCTCTTAAATTTTGACCATGATCATCATCATCCGGATGAGTGACATCGGCAATGGTAAGGTTTCTAAACTCTTCGATAGAGTACCCAAACATATTAATGAGTGACTTATTAATCTTAATAAGGTCTTTGAAATTGTTATTGGTAAGAGAAATACCAATAGGGGAATTATCGAAAATTAGATCGAGTTGTTTATTTTGATCTTCAAGCTGCTTTTTGATAGCAATCTCTTCAGTAATATCTCTGGCAACACCTTGTGCAGCAACCGGTTTTCCATCACGGTCATAAATAATACTGGCGTTAATTTGCACAATCTTTTCAGATCCGCTTTTAGTGATTACCATTGCTTTGTAATCGTTATAGCTGCCAGTATGATATAATTGCTTAAAAGCTGCCGTTGTATAGTCTACATAGTCTGGATGTACCATGGTAAGAAGGTTTACAGCCTCCACCTCGTTATCGTATCCAAACATTTGCTTTGCGGCATGGTTCATTTTTAGGACATTGCCTTCAATATCCATGATTACATACGCGTCGATAATATTAACAAAAACCCCTTCTAGTTGCGAGGTTTTTTCATTCAGTAATTCTTTTAGGCGATTATTAGATTGTCGTAAAGCTTCAGAAAGATCATATAATTCGGTAGATTTCTCTTCCAAAATTTTCTCTGCAAGTTTTCTTGCTTTCTTTTCTCTTTCTAGTGCTCTTTCTAATACTTCAATTTTTTTGGTAGGCTCCATGTTTTTTAGTGATGAGGAATCTGACCTGCGTTCCGTCTTCTGCTAATTTTTCCATCTTAATTTCGGAATCACGGTCGTAGTGTTCAAAAGTTTTTTCCATTAGGGCTTTGGCGAACATATACATTGCTCTATCTGAAAAATACAAAATTTCAAGATGATCTTCTGTTTTTTTCTCAACTTTAAACGTAGGAAGCTCTGCTCCCGGATATAATTTACGAACCTGAACGTGAATATGATTTTCTATAGAAGATACCAATTCTATAGGATCTTTGTATAATGCAAATATGGCGGGGTGCAATGTGGTAAGCACTCTGAAGAAGTAAAGGCCGTAACTATATATAAGGTCATCAAGTGGGATTTCGACCTTTTTACTAAGATTCACTAAAAGGCTTTGCATTTCTACAAAATCATAAGTTCCTACTGAAGTATAAATACCTTCAGATTGAAGTTTAGACTCATTAATGATGTAATCTACAATTTCGATCCCGAAATTCTCTTCAACCATATCAAGAAACTCTGTAAATACAATACCTTTCATAGTTTTATCCTTTAATCAGTTCATTTTGGCTCCAGTAATCTAAGGCGCTACTCAATTTAGAAACATAATCTTCATAACGAAGTGGTTTTATCATATAACCTGCAATACCAATTTTATAGCACTCTAGTAAGTCTCTTCGGTTACTAGAGGTAGTTAAGATAATTGTTGGGATATATTTTAAAACATCATCGGCCTTTAAGATTTTTAAGAATTCTATTCCATTCATCTTAGGCATATTCAAATCCAAAAATATAATATCAGGTAACCGATCTTTTTGATTTAGGATTTGCAGCGCTTCTTCACCATTTTTCGCTTCAATGATATGGTGAGGTAAGGACAAGGACGAAATTGTTCTATTCAATTTCATCACTTCGATCATATCGTCTTCGATAAAAAGGATTGTTAGCTTGTTTTTCATTTTGTTTTGGTGTCTTATAAGAACAAATTTGCCATATTTTAAGGAAAGAAAATACAGTATTCGTCTAATTATATATTAGTGTCGTTAAGCGGTTGATTTGGATAGTTGAATGGAATGTAATACAAAAAGCCGCCGGAATTTGGGGGCATCCGACGGCTTTGAAGTACCTAATAAAAGGCAGAAAATTTAATATTTTTAATGCACCGCGCTAGTGTCTACTTTACCTTTTCCCTTTCTAATCATTAAAACGAAAGGGACGCATAAAAGAAACAAAATACCCAGGTATAGAAATATATCCATATAAGAAAGTACGGTAGCTTGTTTCATAATGCTTCCGTCCAGAACGCTATATGCTTTATTTAAAGATTCATTTATACTGAATCCCTTTTGAATAAAATTCTGTTGTAAAGCATGTATTCTTTGTTGCACCTGAAAGTTAATTTCGCTAATATTTGGAATTAAATCCACACGATGTTGTTGTGTTAATCTTGAAACAAATGTGGTTATAATTGCAATACCAAAAGATCCACCCAACTGGCGCATCATTCCTGTAAAAGCAGCACCATCGGCTATATCTTTTCCTTTAAGTGTGGATAAAGAAAGCGTCGTAATAGGAACAAATAATAAGCCTAAACCTACACCTCTAACTACAAGTGGCCAAAACATGTGTTCAGATCCTGTATCTGGAGTCATTAGTAAATACATCCATAAACTGTATAAGAAAAATACTCCAAAACCTGCGGCTGCTAGAATTTTCTGAGGAACGCCTCGCTCTAATAGTTTTCCAATAATTGGCATCATCAAACCGGTAGTAATCGAACTTGGAATGAGTAATAAGCCTGCGTCTGTAGCTGTCCAGCCCAAGATAGATTGTGTGTAGATAGGAATTATAAAAGTAGAGCCAAATAAGCCAAATCCTAATATAAATGTGAGTACTGTACCTATGCTGAGGTTAGTGTCTCGCAACACTCTAAGATTTACGATTGGGTGCTCATAAGTTAGCTCTCGCCAAATAAATAAAATTAGACCAAAAACAGCCATCACCGATAAGGTTACAATAGTTCCGTTTTGGAACCAGTCATCTTGCTGCCCATGTTCTAACACAAATTGAAGCGATCCAATAAATGTGGTCAATGATATTATCCCCCACCAATCAACCTGATTTGCTTTTAGTTTATCTCCATACTTAGGACTTTTTACAAATAATATCGTTAGGAAAGTTGCAATGATACCTAGTGGGATATTGATGTAAAAAATATAAGGCCAAGAAAAATGATCTACTAAATAACCACCTAATGGAGGTCCTAAGGTTGGTCCTACAATTACGCCCATTCCATAAATTGCCTGAGCCATTCCTCGCTTAGCAACGGGATAACTTTCAGTAATTATGGTTTGTGCCGTCACCAAAAGTGCACCACCACCCATACCTTGTATAAAACGGAAGGCTACGAGTTCCCAAATATTGGTCGCATTTCCACAAAGAAAAGAGGTGACCGTAAATATAATAATCGATGCCGCAAAATAGTTTCGACGGCCAAACTGTTTAGATAACCAGCTTGTCATTGGGATAATAATCACATTAGCGATAGCATAAGCTGTAATTACCCATGCAATATCTGTGAGTGTCGCCCCAAGACTACCACGCATATCGTTTAAAGCAACGTTTACAATGGTGGTATCAATGATTTCTAGAAGAGCACATAAAACTGCAGTAATGGTAATAATTACTCTTCTAAACCCATATTCAACCAGGCTGTCTTCGTCTTGTATTTGAGCTTGTGCTTCAGCCATAATTTATTTTAAATGTACATCTACCAAAACATTCATTCCTGAACGTAGACGTTGCATTTTTTCTTTGTCGTTTTGTTTAGAAAATTCAATTTTCACTGGTAATCTCTGTACCGTTTTTACAAAATTTCCGGTAGCATTATCTGGAGGTAGTAAAGAAAAACGTGCGCCAGTTGCCGGTGAAAAAGCAGTGATTTCTCCTTCAAATTCGTAATCTGGATAAGCATCTACTTCAATCCCTACTTTTTGCCCAATTCGCATCTTTTCGAGTTGCGTTTCTTTAAAGTTTGCAGTAACCCATTTATCTTTAGTGTTTACTAGGTAAAACAGAGATTGCCCAGGTTGAATGTACTGGCCGGGTTCGATATCTACGCTAGATAGTTGCCCATCTATTGGTGCAGTGATTATCGTATAGTCCATACTTAATTTTGCAGCATCTAATGCAGCTTCAGCACTTGCTACGTTTGCTTCAGCGACACTTACTTGATTTTCTGAAATTTCAGTTTGAGAAATAGCTGCATTGCGTTGGCTGGCAGAAGCTTTCTCCCGATTTTTCAGAATTTCCAATTGCTGTTCAGCTTCTTGCTTAGCAGCCGAGGCTTGTTCGTATTGCTGCTCGGTAATTGAATGATTTTTAAAAAGATTCTCATAACGTTTAAAATCCTGAGTTGCTCTCCACAATTTAATTTCCGCAGATTTAATACTTCCTCCGGCAGATTTAAATTGAGAAGTTGATGCTGCTGCATTCGATTGGTAAGACCCAATACTTGCTTTTGCAACGCCAACCTGACTTTTTGCTGCAGCCAGATTTGCTTTGGCCTGCTGTAATTTCACATTATAATCACGATTATCAACAACTAATAAAGTGTCGCCTTTTTTCACTTTTTGATTATCGCTTACATATACTTTTTCCACATAACCGCTAACATGTGGTATGATAGGATTCATGTTGGCTTCTACTTGCGCGTCATCGGTTTCTTCGTGCGATAACGAATGGATAAATTTGTAACCACCATATACAACTCCTACAAGGATTAACGCACCGATGATGATAATGAACTTTTTATTGGATTTTTTCTTTTCTTCCATTTTAGTAAAAAAGATTAGTTGTTTTTAATATTGAATTTATTGGTAAGCATACCTTTAGCTTGTAATAATTGGTAGTATTTTAAACTAATGTCTGCTTGCGAATTTGTCTTGTTTATTTTTGCCTGAAGTTGATCTACATCGGCTTCCAAAAGATCATTGGTGTCTACCAAACCATTATCATATTTATCTTTTACAATGCGATAATTTTCTTCGGCTTGTTCTTGTGACTGGGTATAAACTTCAAATTTGTTTAAGGCAAGTTGGTATTCTTCTTCAGCATTTTCGACCTGTACTTTAACCTCATCCTTAGCTTTAGAAATATGATAGTTTAGCTCTTCTGCTTTATGTTGGGCAAGTTTTACATCATTCTTGGCTTTAAAAATATCTGATAGATCATAGCTTACACCAACACCAATATTCATTGCGTTAGAAATTGTAAGCGCATTCTGTACATCTAGTGCAACGTAACCACCTAGTAAAGCAACAGAGGGATAGTAGGCGGCTTTTGCCATTTTTATATTATTTTCTGAAGCTTGCTGTCTAAAGTCTAAAGCTTCAATATCTGCTCTATTGATGCCTGTTTTTTCTACGGAAGGGGTTATCGCAAAAGTTTCAGTTGGTAGCTCGAAGGTTGAGTTCTCAGGCATTTTCAGGAAAATTGCCAAACGATAATTTAAGATTCGTACATTTTTTTCTGCTTCTTTTAAACTAAGCTGAATATTGGATTCCTGTAATTGTGCTTTCAATAAGTCGTTTCTTGCTAAAAGTCCGTTTTCTTCCATGGCACTGAAATCTTTCACTCGTTGCTGTGCACTTTTAAGATTTTCTTTAATAGCCTCTACCATTTGTTGCGCCTTATAAAGGTTTAGATAAATGTCGATCGTTTGTAAGGCAATCTTTTCTGTAGTATTTGCAGCTTCGAGTGTTGTGGCTTCTAAATTATTTTTCCCAGCGTTCACGGCATTTTGTAGTTTGAATCCTGAGAAAATTGGCATAGACACGCTTGCTTGCCCAAAAAGAATTTGGTTGATGTCGGGAGTTCCTGTTTCCTGCGTTTCACCTTCAGTAGGATTAGGATTCCCTAGCGCCAGTTGAAGATCTATATCAGGACTGGTTAAATATTGATATTGCCCAGAAATTGAAACATCTGGATATTGCTTGTTTTTAGTAACCTTAAGTTCTTCCGAAGCTGTTTTAATCGTTGTTTCAGCAAGTTTAGCGTCATCACTATTTTTAAGTGCAACGCTTACCGCTTCCTCAATGCTTAAAGTCTGGTGTTTTTGGGAAAATCCAGACAAGCCAATAAACAAACAAACTCCGAGCAGTAGAAATTTACGCTTCATAAGTTAAAAGTGCTTTTATTGTTTTTTGAATATGTTGGGTTAGATTATTTAAAACATAGTGATCGAAGCTCTCTTCATCAAAAAGGCCTTGAGCTTCACTATAGATTTTTTTATTGTAGTATAGATTAAAATAGGTGCCCAAAACTGTAGGAACGATAAGTTCGATATCTACATGTTTGTTGAAAGAACCATCGGCTTGCCCAGCTTTTATAAGATTTGTGAAAAGCTGAATGTTTTCATCTTTCTTCTTTAGGTAATTAGAAAAATCAATTTTTTGATCTTCTCTTGATAATTCAAAATGTACTAATTTGTGAATTTTTCTTCCTTCGTGTATACGCTTTATCAAAAGAGCGATAATCGCATCTATTTTGCCTACATAAGTGGACTCGTTTTCGATAGTTTTACCTATAGCGACCTGAAAATTGGAGATTCTATAAGAAACCAGCGTCTCTAGAAGTTTTTCTTTACTCCCAAAGTAGTAAGAGATCATGGCAATATTGATATTAGCCATTTTAGCAATAGTTCTTACTGAAGTGCCATCAAAACCATTTTTAGAAAAAAGTTCTTCGGCTATTTTGAGTATTTGTAATTGTTTTTCGCTCAATTGTATCATCAGGATTTTTGAAAAAGAGCACAAATTTAAACAAATGTTTAATTTAAACGATTGTTTAAATTCACTTTTAACGTAAAACGTTTTCGTAATTATTTATTGTTGGATTCTAATTTCTGAAGAGTGTAAATATTTTGAAAGGCTTCATTTAATGAATTTGCGACATGAATTTTTCGTTTGTAGAACATTCTTTCGAAAACAAGATTCATCATTTCGTAGGAGTGAATGGAAATTACCGAAAAGCTCTTTACAAAATATCGATTATTGAAAAAATGTATCCAATCCTGATACACTGTATAATATTTATGAATTCTATTGGAAATGAAATGTGGTGTGTACTCATTACCGAATAGGCGTTGCGCATCTATTATAACCTTTTCAGCACATTCCCAATTGAATACTACGCCTTGGTTAATTTCAGAAACAAGAATATCCTCTAGAAAATAAATGTTTCCAAAATCGTATTCTATTTTTTCTAAAATTAAGTCTGCGTATTTTGAATCCTCTAATCTCATTTGTTATTCATTTTACACACCTTAAAATACTATTTTATTTTAATAACTGAAAATTGTAAAAACACTGCTTAGAAATTTATAATTGAAAAAGGCCGTTAACTTAACGGCCTTAATAGTTGATGTATTTATCTAATTCGATATTGCTTAATTTTGAACTTTAAAATTCACTGGAATTGTATAACGAACAGATACTGGTTTACCGCGTTGCTTTCCTGGTTCCATTTTGGGTAAAAGATTAATTACTCTTATCCCTTCTTTCTCCAGATCTTTGTGTGGTCCTCTTGCCTGAACATTATCAACTTCTCCATTTTTATTAATCTCAAACATTATGGTTACACGATTTATACCGTTTAGGCCTAAATCTTCTCCAAGCCCAGTATCAAATCTTTTCATTATAAATTTTGAAATCTTTTCACTCATACACGCTTTGCGTTCCTCGTTATCATCCAAACTTTCGCATCCAGGAAAAATAGGAACATCTTCAATGAAATCGAAAGGAACAACAACAGGTTCATAATCTGGTGTTTCGATGATATCTTCGACATCAACTATATCATCAAGACTTGTCTCTGTAGTTTCGATGGTATCCTCCGGTTCAGGTGATTCATCTTCTATTGGTTCGATTTCTACTGGATCCTTTGGTTTTGGCGGCGGTAATTGTTCTTTAACTTTTGTAATGGGTACAGCTTCTTCAGTAGTGAGTTCTAAGGGTTCCCATTTTTCAGTAGTAGCCTGCTCCTTTTCGTACGTTTTGAGATTAATCATAAAATAGGAAAGGAGTAAGACGGCGATTAACCCAAGTTGTAAAAAAAGTACCGTTTTTTTTCTAAGATCGGCCTTCGGATTTTTTTTTGGTTTCATAATAAAAGTATTTATGTTAATAAAAAAATGTTACAACTTGAACTCACTAGAAGTGCTAGTAAACAGGGGAGTGGGGACTAAATCACAAAATCAACAAGCGTGCCGAATAAAAAATATTCAGCATTTAAACTAAAAAAGCGACTCCTTTTTTAAGAAGTCGCTTTCAATCATCATAAATATTTTAATTATTCTCTCATTCCAGGAATCTTATCGATATACATTTTTTGATAGTTAGGTTTCATCATACCGCTTTCCCCAATTTGTGTAAAATTAAAACTGTTAGTAGAAAATCTTTTAGATTGTACACTTTTTCTCCCAAGTATCTCATCAATTGCTCTGGCTAGAAAAGGTTCTTCAGGATCACCTAAAGTTCCAAGATTGCCCAGCTCTTCTTCTAGAACAATATTTGGAGTAAGGCCGTCAACAAAATCGGTATATCCATCAGCATTAGCCATTTTCAAAACCAAAGGTTGCATGGCGTAGGTATGCTCTTCGCTTCGGTTTTCTTCACCAAAGCTAGGACTGTCGTAAAGTGTTATAGAAGCCTGAAATTTACCAGTTGTTTGTCCACCAATTTGAACTACATTAATGTGCGGACTTAAGCCATTAATAATTAATTCGCTAGCGGAAGCCGTAGATCCTGTTGTGAGAATATAAACTTCATTTAGATTAAGACTATTAATGTTCTCTCCAGAATTTAATTTTGAGTCAAATTCATTAACTAAGCGATCTGGTGAAAAATTTTCGTAATAATTCTGATAGTCTTCATTCCATCTTTCCTTTGCAAATACTTGCCCTTCGAATTGGCCTGTAATCATACTTGCTAAAGCGGTAGCTGTATTTACAGATCCACCACCATTGTAACGAAGATCTAATACTAAGTCTGTTACTCCTTCGGACTTCAACTCTGCAAAGGCCGCATTTAATTCTTCATCGAAGTTGGCAATGAAACTATTATACATTAAATAACCAATTTTTCTATTTTCAATTTCTAATACTTTAGTTATAAAAACTGGATTCATTGTATAGGGATCGTCAGATAAAGTTGCAGTTTCATCTGTCAATCGAAGTGCTCCATTTTCTACATAGGCTATATCGATAGTAAACGTTTCTCTTGATAACAATTCAAAGTAATTTGCTTCAGTAAGTGCGATTCCATCAACTTCCGTAAAAACAGTTCCACGTTCAAGACCAGCTTTTTCAGCAGAAGTTTCGGGTAAGATGTATCTAATAAATCCAAAAAGATTGTTTGTTCCACTTATTCGCCCTAAACCAAAGTCTATACCTGTAGCGCCACTAATCCCGTCGAATTGATCTTCCAGCTCCTGGTAATCATCCACTATATAACTAAATCTATCCTGATTAGATAGCAATGAGTTAAAAAGTCCTTCAGGAGAACTATAATTGTCTAAAAACTCTTTTTCTTCTTCATCGCCTTCTAGGAAATCATCATCCAATTCAGCAACATCAGATTTATATAAATAAACATCATTCAGACCACGATAGATGAAACTTTTTATTTGCAGATCTGTACTTTCTTCATCGTCCACTTCATCATCAACCTCAGGCTCTGGGTTTTCAGTTTCTCCTACTTCAATATCCTCTTCGATATCATCGCTAGAACATGCAGTAAATGAAAATATACTACCTAGAAATAATATTATTAAAAACTGTTTTTTCATTGATCTTATTTTTTGTAAAATTTATCAGCAATTATGCCAATATATTAATCTTTCTTAATTAAGATACGATAAAACTTAGATTTTGGTTGTATTAAAATTATTGATATCTCAAAAAAGGTGCTAAACTCTTTACTTTGTCATCAATTAAAGAAGGCTATTATTTAAAAATTTTGATCGATATACTTTCCTTTCTGAATCCAACTTTGACGTCTTTGAAATTTTTCTATTCGTGAAAACAGATAACAAGATTTATATCTAATTAACAATTCTTGTTAATTCAATTCTGTTTTTCAGAATTATTACTATTGTTTTCCATAAATATCTATTTCTATAGAATCTAGAGGGCATGGATATAAATGTATAAGTATGGATTTTTTAATCACACCTTTTTGCTAAACGGTTGTATATTAAATTATCGTATAGTAATTTTTATATCATTTATTTACTTGCATCGTAAAATTTACAACGTTATAGTTTAGTCTAATTTTCTATGTTTTTGGTCAATTTATCCATTATTTGGAAGCATTATGTCGGTAATTTCACATCGTGAATTAATCTATTAATGTTAACGATTAACTAAATAAATGATAATGGAAAAACTTAAACTATTATTAATTGTCATATTACTTGGTGTAGTTACTCCTGGAATTGCGCAGGAAACGATAACAGGTATTGTTACAGATGCTAATGATATTCCTATCCCTGGAGTAAACGTTATTCGCGAGGGAACAACTGTTGGTGCGGTTACCGATTTTGACGGTAATTTTTCTATCGAAGTTTACGAAAACGATATCTTAACTTTTAGTTTCTTGGGTTATAAGTCTTCTCAAGTTACATACACTGGGCAGGAAACTATAAATGTACAACTAGAAGAAGATAGTGCAGAGCTAGAGGAAGTAGTTGTTATTGGTTATGGTACCGTAAAAAGAAAGGATTTAACGGGTTCTGTTGCTTCAGTAGGTTCTAAGGATATACAGAAAGCTAATAAAGTAGATGCGGTATCTGCATTGCAAGGACAAGCTCCGGGTGTAGTTGTACAGCGAACTGATAATAAACCCGGTTCTGGTGGATTTAATATTAGAATTCGAGGGGCGAGTACTATAAATTCTAGTGAAACAGCAAGTGGTGGAGGATTTAATCCAGGCCAAAATCCATTGTTTATTGTAGATGGAATATTTGTAGATGATATTTCTTTTTTAAATCCTGCGGATATAAGTAGTATGGATATTCTAAAAGATGCTTCAGCTACAGCAATATATGGTTCTAGAGGTAGTAACGGAGTGGTTTTAATTGAAACTAAAAGAGGGAAAAACGGAGAGTTAAAGATCGACTATAGTGGATATGTAGGGTTTAGAGAAGCCTATAATTTGCCTCCAGTTTATGATGGTCCGGGTTATGTTGAGTTATTGAGAGACGTAGCGGTAGGCCAGGTTTTTGCCAGCAGTGACGGTGACTTGAGTACACGTCGTAATGATGTAGATATATCAGATTATCTAGATGCTGAAGAACTTCAGAATATAAGTGATGGTGTAAGTACAGATTATGTAGATCTATTACTTAAAAAAGGTTTACAAACTAATCACACTATTAACTTAAGTGGAGGTACAGAAAAAACAACCTATTCAGCCGGTTTGGCTTATACGTTAGATGAGGGGAATTTTGATGGAGAAGACTTCAACAGGTATAATGTTCGAGCTAGTTTAAATAGTGATCTTACAGATTGGTTAAATATAAGTTTGAGCAATTACTTAACTTCAGCAAAACAAAATGAAGGAAGTAATGAGGCGTTTAGAAGTGCTTATCGTTTAAAACCAATAGGAAGACCTTATAATGAAGATGGTTCTCTTCGTTTTAGACCAATTGAAAAAGAAACACAGATAACAAATCCTTTATTCGATGTTCAGAATGAAACAAGAGAAACTCGCTTTTTACAATATATAGGGGATATTGCCTTAAAAATTGAACCAATAGAAAATCTAAGTTTAACTACGAAATTTTCACCAAATATTAAATATCAGCGTTATGGTGAATATCGCGGACTATATACAAAAAGTAGTAGTGGTAACGTAGCAAATAGAAGAGCCCAGGTAGATAATTCAAACTACTTCTCATATTCATGGGATAACATTCTTAATTACGATTTTGAAACTGGCGTGCATGCCTTGAAATTTACAGGTGTGGTTTCGCGTTTTATGGAACGATCTGAAGGTTATTACAACCAGGTACGTAATTTTACTACAGATGAGTATACCTTTTATAATTTAGGTGCTGGTTTAGATATTAGAGATCTTTCTAGTGGTTTTTCTAAACAAACACTAGAGTCTTATACGGGACGAGTTAATTATACCTTAGCTGATAAATATTTATTTACTGCTACAGGACGTTATGATGGTTCTTCTATACTTTCTGCTGATAATAAATGGGCATTTTTCCCTTCTGCAGCTTTTGCTTGGCAAGTAATTGATGAAGATTTTATGCAAGAACAAAATGTTTTTTCTAACGCTAAATTAAGATTGAGTTATGGACAAACAGGAAATAATGGTTCTGGTGGCGGCCTGGCTCCACTAGCATCCCAGTCTTTATTAGGAGCAAGCGCTACCAACTTGGGAGATGCTTCAGTTTCTACAGCGTATTTAACTGGACTAGCAAACCAAGATTTAACCTGGGAACGTACAACAGAGATTAATCTTGGTGTCGATTTTGGATTTTTGAATAACAGAATCTCAGGTTCCATAGACCTTTACGAACGAAAAAACACCGATATCATATTTTATACTCCGCTTCCTAGTGTTACTGGATATGGAGGAACATATGATAACGTTGGTGAATCTACGAACCGCGGTATAGAAATAGCTTTAAATACTACCAATATTAATACTGAAAAATTTAGATGGACAACCAACTTCAATCTTGCATCTAATAAGAATACATTAGATAAGCTATATGGAGGTTTGGAAGAAATCATCTTTAATGTGAACGGAACGAATCTAATTCATCGTGTTGGCGAACCGATCGGTGCCGTATACGACTTTGAGTATGATGGAATTTGGCAATTAGATGAGGTTGAAGAAGCTGCTGTTTATGGGCAACGTCCTGGGCAGGTAAGAGTAACCGATGTTAACGGTGATGGTGAAATTACAGCCGATGAGGATCGTAAAGTTATTGGGCAGGTAACGCCAAAATGGACAGGTGGTATTACTAGTAATATGACTTACGAAAATTTTGATTTTGGATTTTTGATCAATTTCAGCCAGGGTAACACTTATAGAAGTGTTTTCCATAGTAATTACGCATGGGGTTATGCAGATCAACCGTCCAGATTATTTAATGGGTATAGAACTGATTATTGGACTCCCGAAAATCCTACTAACGATTGGTATCAGCCTGGAAATGGCGGTATTTATCAAGGTGCCGCGCATTATATGGATGTTTCTTTCGTAAAAGTTGGATATATGACATTGGGATATACACTTCCTAGCAATCTGCTCGAAAAAATAGGTGTGAGAAGTCTGCGTGTTTATGGAACTGTTCAAAATCCATTTGTTTTTAGCGATTATGACGGATGGGATCCAGAGAACGCTGGTCGAAATCAGTACGGCGCTGCATTTATGGCACGTACTTATATGACTGGAATTAACCTTACATTTTAATAAAAAATATATTGAAAATGAGATATTTTAACTATAAAAAAATTATACTATTACTAGCCTTAGGCGCTGTAAGTGTAAGCTGTGATAGCTATCTAGAAGAGGAAAATAATACTTCCTTAAGTATAGAATCAGCAAATTTAGATCCAGAGACATTTAATCAATTAGTAGCTTCGGTTTACGAAAGAGCAAGAGAAACAACTACAGTTTATACTTCAAATCTTTACTATGCTTTGGAAGATTTAGGGACAGATATTGTTACACGTAACACCCCTATTATCGGAACGAGTGATCTAAATGATTACGTTAATTTCAATTCTTTGAATTGGGCGGTAGGTGTATATTGGGCCAATCAATATAGCGTGATCGCTGCAGCTAATTTAGCAATAGATGATGCTCCGCTTATCATGGATGTACCAGAAGGTGAAAAAACAAAAGGTCTTGCAGAAGTTAAGTTTTTTAGAGCCATGGCCTATTTTAAACTTGTAGAAAATTACGGCGGAGTACCATTAATTTTGAATGCAGTAACTGATATATCTACCGATTATCCGCGTAATACTGAAGAAGAGGTTTATAATCAAATAGTAATGGATCTTGAAGAAGCTCTTGCAGGAGTTCCAGAAAGTACAGAAGTTTACGGTCGTCTTACCAAAGATGCTGTCAGACATTTTATGTCTAAAGTATTACTAACTAAGGGCTATAAATCTTTTGGAGATGATAGTGATTTTACTCAGGCAGCTGCCTATGCTGAAACCGTAATTAATAATCACCAACTTGTTTCTTCATTTGAGAGCTTGGTAAGTATAGAAAATCAAAGAAACTCAGAAGTTATTTTTTCTTATTTATTTGGAGGGAATTCGGTATCCAGAGGATGGGGAAATTCTAAACATATGCTATATAAGTTTCGATTCTTCGATTATCCTGGTTTAACAAGAAGCGTAAAAGGTTTAGGACCTATGCCAACTCCATTTTTCTATAGTCTTTTTTCTGAAGAAGATGAGCGTGCAGCAGCAACTTATAAAAGAGTTTTGTATGCTACGGAAGCAGATGTAGCCGAAGTAAATGATACTGAATTTAATATTGCCGTTGGTGATACTGCTATATATTTTCCAAAGACAGCGTGGACACAAGCTGAAATTGATGCCGTACCTTATGCAGTAATTAATCCAGGGACTTATTTTAAGAATGATGGAGTTACTCCAGTACATTATCCAATGTTTAGAAAGTTCGATGATCCTACAATACCTTTTACGCAGCCCGATCAAACATCTCAAGGAGAAAGAGATATGGTTATAATGCGTTCTGGTGAGGCATATCTATTTGCTGCCGAAGCTTACTTGCAACTTAATGATAAATCTACAGCTGCAGAACGTTTAAACACAATACGATCTAGAGCAGGTTTAGATTCATCTATATCGTCAGATGATGTAAATATTGATCTTATTCTTGATGAAAGAGCGAGAGAACTTGTTGGAGAAGTAAATCGTTGGATGGATTTAAAAAGAACAGGAACTTTGATAGAGAGAGTATTAGAGCACAATCCACATGCGGCATTAAATAATGCACTGATGGAGAAACATCTTTTAAGACCAATTCCACAAACAGAGATAGATAACACTGGAGGATCGATAACGCAAAATCCAGGATACTAATAGTTGTTTAATTTGGATGATGGAAGCAGGTAGAGATACCTGCTTCTATTTTAAAGGAAGAATTATTATATCAGTTTAGTACATTGGTACCCCAATACTTTTGAATATGGATTTTAAAAATACTCGATATTGTTTCACGGTCTGTTTATTACTATTGATGCTTTCGTGCAAAGTAAGTAAAACAGAAAAAACAGCTTCAGTAGATTATGTCGATAAAGTATACCCCTTATTAGATACAGAAAATTCTAGATGGTTTTATTTTAGCTCTGCAAGTAGACCTTTTGGGATGGTTAATCTCAGTCCCGATACACAGATTGATGGTGCGTGGGGTAGTGGATATCGTTACAATACCGATACCATTAAAGGATTTAGTCACGTGCATGCTTGGCAAATGGCAGGACTTTCTATAATGCCTGTTACAGCCGAAACCGATGATGATCAAATTTTCACGGATTTTTACTCAAAATTCGATCATCAAACTGAAGAAATACATCCCGGATATCACAAGCTATTTTTAGATCGATTTAAAATCGAAGCTGAATTAACAAGTACTACTCGGGTTGGATTTCACAAATATAATTATCAGAATGCTACTTCACAGGCTTTGTTATTTAATCTCAATACCGCTTTAGGGCCTTGTGATAATGCCGAGGGTTCTTTCGTTCTAGATAACGAAAGAGAAATATCAGGGTCATTTATTATGACGCCAACCAGCAGGCGCCCAAAACCTTTAATTACTTATTTTAAAGTTCTTTTTAATAAACCGGTAAGCTCAATTAAAAAAGATGAAAGTACAGGTAATTATTTGGTGAATTTTAAAGAGGAATCTGGCGAGCTGATGGCTAAAGTTGGAATCTCTTATACCTCTCCCGAGAATGCCAATTTAAATATTCAAGCTGAATTAGATCATTGGAATTTTGACAGCGTAGTACAAGAATCAAGAGACCAATGGAATAAAATGCTAGGAAAAATCCGCTTAGAAGGAGGGACTAAAAAAGAGCAAAATCGATTTTATACCGATTTGTGGCATGCATTGCAGGGAAGAAGAATTATAAGCGATTATAATGGCAATTACCCAGATAAAACAGGCGATAAATTTAGAATAGGAAAACTTCCAGTAGGTGAAGACGGTATGCCCCTTTTTAATCATTATAATTCAGATTCTTTTTGGGGAGCACAATGGACTATTAATACCTTATGGGGATTGGTTTATCCGGAGGTTATGAAAGAATTTACAATGTCCTTAATGCAGTATTACAAAGATGGCGGTTATATTCCAAGAGGACCTTCAGGAGGTAATTACACACATGTAATGACGGGCGCATCTTCAACACCCTTTATAGTAAGTGCTATACAAAAAGGATTAATTTCTGAAGACTTAGATGAAATTTACCAGGCATTAAAGCTGAACCATATGCCTGGCGGCATTATGGCTAAGGCGGGTTATGAGCATGAAACTTCTATTGGTGGTGGCTTAGATTATTATTTAGATAAAGGCTACGTTCCTTATCCATTACCTGTACCAGAAGACGAATACGGAATTCATAAAGACGGTTCTAGTATGACTTTAGAATATGCTTATCAAGATTATACGCTAGCACAACTCGCTAAGAAATTAGGGAAACGAGAGGATTATAATTATTTCACTGAAAGATCAAAAAAATATAAAAACGTATTTAATCAAAATGTAGGTTGGATGTCCCCTAGGAAGGTGGACGGTAGTTATAGTAATGATTTTGATCCTTATCAATACGAGAATGGTTTTGTAGAAGCTAATGCTGCGCAAGCAACCTGGTTTGTTCCTCACGATTTAGAAGGTCTTTCTGTACTTATGGGAGGAAAAAAAGAAGCAATTTTTAAACTGAATAATCAGTTTAAAGAAGCGAAGAAATTAGGTTTTACCTCGGGAACTTCGCACGATGCAGAATTACATCCTGAATATAGCAGAATTCCTATTAATTACGGAAATCAACCTTCAATAGAAACTGCTTTTGTTTTTACCAAATTAGGAAATCCTGAATTAACCCAATATTGGTCTAGAAAGATTGTAAATACAGTCTTTTCAGATTTATCTCCATCTAGAGGATATAATGGTGACGAAGATCAGGGCTTAATGGGGAGCCTTGCAGTACTAATGAAAATAGGTCTTTTTCAGATGAATGGAGGAACAGAGGAAGATCCTGCTTACCAAATAGGAAGCCCAATATTCGACAAAATTACGATCGATTTAAATTCCGATTTTTACGAAGGGAAAGAACTCAGTATCATTTCTACAAATAATTCCAAGGAAAACGTATACGTAGAAAAAGCTGAATTTAATGACCTAAAATTGGATTCTTTTGAAATTAAACATAGCGATTTAATAAAAGGTGGAGCGCTTAAATTGCAAATGACAGGTTCAGAAAACGAAAAGTAATTTTCAAATAATTCTTAAGCTAGTAATAAGTAAATTTTAGTTAATCCTAGAATTAGTAGGTTTCAGTGATATTTTAAGGGAAAAATTACTGATTAAAGAAATTCAAATTGAGACAAAAAATAAGTAATATGAGACGTTGTTTTTATACTTTTTCATTAATTCTATGCACAGTTTTTTTTAGTTGTACTCAAAAAGAAGAAAAGCATCACGAAAGCACAGCAGAATACGAATTATTAAACAGAGTACTTCCCGATCATGCTTCTCAATTTAAAGTAGTTATTGATAGCACAAGCCAAGATGATTATTTTGAAATCTCTGCTTCTGAAGACAAAATTCAGTTGAAAGGAAATAATGGAGTGTCAATTGCTTCTGCTCTTTATTACTACATCAAAAACGTTACTAATGGACAAATTACATGGAACGGTGTTAATCTAAATTTACCAGAACAACTACCCTTAGTTTCTCAACCTATTTATAAGAAAACACCTTACGATTATCGATATTATCTAAATTATTGCACGTTTAATTACACGATGAGCTGGTGGGATTGGGAGCGATGGGAAAAAGAATTAGACTGGATGGCGCTTCATGGAATCAATATGCCATTAGCCATCACGGGCGAATCTTATATTTGGGATAAAGTATATCGATCTTATGGGTTTGAAGATGAAGATTTAGATCCATTTTTTAGCGGGCCTTCTTATTTTTCCTGGTTTTGGATGGGAAATCTAGACGGTTGGGGTGGTCCTTTACCTCAAAGCTGGAAAGAAAGTCATAAAAATCTTCAGCTTAAAATATTAAAAAGAGCACGTGAATTAGGAATGACGCCTGTTTTGCCTGCTTTTACAGGCCATGTGCCAGCATCTTTTAAAACGGTTTTTCCTAATGCTACTTTAAAGCAAACCAATTGGGGAAACGATTTTGAGGATACTTTTATTTTGGATAGTAACGATCCTTTGTTTTCAGAAATTGGTCAACGATTTTTAGAAGTTCAAACAGAGGTTTATGGTACCGATCATTTATACTCTGCCGATACTTTTAATGAAAATACGCCACCATCTAATGATCCTGAAGATTTAGCCAAACTAAGTAAAAAGGTTTACGAAAGTATGAAGGCTGTAGATGAAGATGCGGTCTGGGTAATGCAGGGGTGGCTATTTTATAGTCACCGTGATTTTTGGGAAGCTCCACAAATTAAAGGATTGTTAGATGCTGTACCCGATGATTCTATGATTATTTTAGATCTGGCTACAGAAATAGAACCTGTATGGAAAAGAACTGATGCTTTCTACGGAAAACAATGGATTTGGAATATGCTACATAATTTTGGTGGTAATATCACCATGTTTGGTCGTATAGAAACGGTAGCTACTGCTCCGGCTGAAGCTTTAAATAGTAAAGACTCGGGGAAACTAAAAGGTTTGGGGCTAACTATGGAGGCGATAGAGCAAAACCCTGTTTTATATGAATTAATGGCCGATAATGTTTGGCGAAATAAACCAATAGATTTAAAAGACTGGTTAAAACAATATACTAAAAATCGCTACGGAAAAGAAGATGAAAAACTTTTACAGGCTTGGGATACTTTAGTAAATACGGCATACAACGGAAAAGTGATTAGAGATGGAGCTGAATCTATAATCGTGGCGCGTCCAACTATGGAAGGCTATAGACGATGGGCAAGAACAAAACTAAATTATAAACCCGAGGAACTTTTACCGGCTTGGGATAGATTTATTGAAGTAGCCGATAATTATAAGGATTCTGAAGGCTTTAAGTATGATCTTGTAGATCTAACACGCCAGATCTTGGCTAATTATGCATTACCGTTACAACAACAAATTAGCTACGCTTATCAAAATAATAATAAGGAAGATTTTGATAAATATAGCAGTCAGTTTTTAGACCTTATTGACGACCTCGATGGTCTGTTGGCTACTCAAAAAGATTTTTTATTAGGCCCTTGGTTAGCTAGTGCAAGAGAATGGGGAACAGATCCGCAAGAAAAAGCGTTGTACGAGCAAAATGCCCGAGATCTTATTACGCTTTGGGGAGGAAAAGATAACAAGTTGCATGAATATAGTAACCGACAATGGAGCGGGCTTATGGCCGACTTCTACAAGCACAGATGGGAACAATATTTTAAATCTGTAAAGAAAGACTGGTCGAAGTTTAATCAGTCCCAGTTCGATGAGAAAATCAAAGACTGGGAATGGGAATGGGTGCAAACCGAAGAAGAATTTCCTACTCAACCATCTGGAAGCTCTATAGGTAAAGCGAAGGAACTTTATAAAAAGTATCGAAATGATATTGTACCGCTAACACAAAAGATGAAACCGATAGAATATAACTATTAGAAGGAATGCTTTTGAAAAATAAAATATCCAAACGCTTTTTATCGCTTGATGTTTTTAGGGGAATAACGATTTGTTTCATGATTATTGTTAATTCTCCGGGAACAGGTGCCCCATTCTATGACTCATTAACTCATGTAAGTTGGTTTGGTTTTTCTTTAGCAGACTTGGTTTTTCCTTCTTTTCTTTTTGCCATGGGGAATGCGATGGCATTCTCTATTCCTAAGTTCAAAAATGATAGTTTAAAAAATTTTTGGAAGAAAACGATTAAAAGAAGTTTACTGATTTTTCTAATTGGTTATTTGCTATACTGGTTTCCGCTTTTTGAGTTTGACCGGGAAAACGAATTAGTTTTAAAACCAATATCCCAAACTCGGATAATGGGAGTGTTACAACGCATCGCTATTTGTTATTTTGTGGTAGCAGTTTTGGTTTATTATTTCAAGAGAAAAACGATAGCAATCATTGCTGTAGTAACGCTAATTGTTTATTGGGTCTTACTATATCTCTTAGGCGAAACCGGCAAGGAATTAGAAATGGCAACTAATGGAATTACGTGGTTAGATCAAAAGATTCTTGGTGAAGCCCATATGTACAAAAAAGACCGAATAGTTTTTGATCCTGAAGGAATTTTAAGCACGCTGCCTTCCATAGTTAACGTAATTGGTGGCTATTTAGCAGGCGTTTTAATCAGAAAGCATGAAAAAACGCATAAAACTGTTGCTGAATTATTAGTTATTGGAGTGGTGCTAATTAGTCTAAGCTTATTTTGGAATGAATTCTTGCCATTTTCAAAGAAATTGTGGACAAGCTCTTTCACGCTTTATACTGTAGGTATCGATTTATGTATTATTGGTTTTTTAATATTTATTATTGAACTCAAAAATATAAAGACAGGCACTTATTTTTTTACCGTTTTTGGTAAAAATCCTTTGTTTATTTATCTATTTTCAGAATTGTTTTTTATTAGCCTGTGTTTAATTCATACCCCTTCAGGAGAACGAGTTTTCGATTGGTTAAGTCAGCATGTTTTTCAGAATATTTATTCAGGAAGTTTTGGAGCTTTGCTAACCGCATTATTTATAATGGGTGTTTGTTGGCTTTTGGGCTGGATATTAGATAAAAATAAAATATATATAAAACTATAATATGATGGTTTTAAAAAAAGTATATCTATTTCTTACAATCTTCATTTTCATGTCTCAAATACAGATTTGGGCGCAAAAAGTCAATTCATTTAGTTTAGTAAATGAAAATGAAATATCGACAATTGTTATAGATGATTCTGAAGCCGAAGTGATTAAAATTGCAGGAAATCTTCTGAAAAATGATATCAAGAATATTAGCGGAAAAACCCCAAATTTGGGAAATTCACTTGAAGAAAATATAATATTAGCAGGAACCTTAAGCAAAAGCAAGTGGATTAAGCAACTCGTTCATTCCAATAAAATAAAGGTTTCTGATATTGAAGGAAAGTGGGAAACTTATAAAATTCTCGTCGTAGAGAATCCATTTGATGAGGTAAAAAAGGCATTAGTTATTATAGGTTCAGATAGAAGAGCAACTGCCTATGGTTTGTTAGAAATTTCAAGAAAAATAGGAGTTTCTCCCTGGGAATGGTGGGCCGATGTAGTTCCAGAGAAAAGTCAAAATATTCAGCTAAATATCGCTTCGGAAACTTTTGGAGAACCATCAGTAAAGTATCGTGGTATTTTTTTAAACGATGAAGATTGGGGACTTCAACCATGGGCTGCGAATACTTTCGAACCTGAAACTAATGATATTGGCCCTAAAACCTATGCTAAAGTTTTTGAATTGTTATTAAGATTGCGTGCTAATACCATTTGGCCTGCAATGCATTCTAGCACCAAAGCTTTCTATCACTATCCAGAAAATAAAAAAGTAGCCGACGATTATGCAATAGTTGTTGGGAGTTCTCATGCCGAGCCTATGTTAAGCAATATCAATGCGGAGTGGGATCGCGAGACGATGGGAGATTATCGCTACGATACCAATGCTTCGAGTATAAAAAAGTTCTTCGAAAAAAGAACAAAAGCTACTGCAAATTACGAGGGTATTTATACGCTGGGAATGCGTGGTGAACACGATTCTCCGATGATTGTGGGTAACGAGGATGTAGCTTCACAAGTAAGTTTATTGGAAAATGTAATTGGCGATCAGCGAGAAATCCTGAAAAAATATAAAGCAGATTATCCAAATACTCCTCAGGCTTTTGTTCCTTATAAAGAAGTGCTGCATTATTATAAAAACGGATTAAAAGTTCCAGATGATGTAACGCTAATTTGGACAGATGATAATTATGGATATATAAGACAACTGAGTACCGAAAGCGAGCAAAATCGTAAAGGAGGATCGGGTGTTTACTATCATACCTCATATTGGGGAAGACCACACGATTATTTGTGGTTAAATTCTACCAATCCGGTACTTATGTGGGAAGAGCTTCATAAAGCTTATTCTTTAAATGCCAGAGAAATGTGGATTTTAAATAGTGGAGACATTAAACCACACGAATATAATATTGAGCTTTTTATGGATATGGGCTGGAATATTTCAGCATTTGAGAAATCTGAAAAAGTTGAAGGTCACCAGATCTCTTGGGCCAAAAGAGAATTCGGTAAAGAAGTTTCTTCCACCATTAGTGATATTATGAACAGCTATTATCATTTGGCATTTCAGAGAAAACCGGAGTTTATGGCGTGGAGCCAGGTGGAGCCGGTAACCAAAAATAAGCAAACGCAGTTATCGTCGATACATTATGGTGATGAGGTTACTACGAGAATAAATGGATATGAGCAATTAGTTGCTTCCGTAGATAGCATTAAAGATCAGATAACTAATAATAGAAAAGATGCTTTTTATGAACTAGTTTATTATCCGGTAAAAGCAGCTGCGGCTCTAAACAATATGTGGCTTTACGCTTATAAAAATAAATTTGTTGCGAAACAAAATAGAGAAAGTGCTAAATATTATGCGCAAAAATCTTCGGAAGCTTATCAAGCTATAGAGCAGATGACATCATTTTACAATGATTCCATTCAACATGGGAAATGGAAATATATAATGAACAAGTCGCCTCGTAACCTTCCGGTTTTCGATCAGCCCGTGTACACAGGAGCAAATTCTTCGCAAGAATCGGGTATAGGTCTTGCGTTAGAAGGTCACGAAATGGAGTATAATCAAAACATAACCAATGCACATTCTGATGTGTTACCTGTTTTTAATGCGTATACCAAGAATTCTTATTATTTAGATGTTTTTTTAAAAGGAAAAGAAGCACAAAGCTGGAGTACTAAAACTACAGTTCCGTGGCTGAAATTATCTAAAACTGAAGGAAAACTTTCTGCTGAAAATCCTGAAAATCGAATAATAGTAAGTATTGATTGGGATTTAGTTCCCAAAGCTAAAAATAGAAAAGAACCGCCACTGGGTCATGATTACCAACTTATACCACCTAGTTATAAAATAAGTAGTTCTGTAGATTTTTTGACAACGAAGGATACAAAAACAGTAGGAATATCTGTTTTTAATCCAAAATTCGAGGAGCTAAAAAAATACGATGGTTTTATTGAAGATAAAGGCTTTGTGGTTATAAATGCTGAAAATCCTACTCGAAACAAAAAAGGGACTGAAACTTTCTGGGAGCCAATTCAGAACCTGGGTTATAGTGGAAAAGTAATGCAGTCGAAACCTTATAAAGCAGAATCAATTGCAATAAACGATTCAGTATTAAAAAACAGCGCGGTCTTATCTTATGATTTCTACACCTTCAATTATGGGGAGGTAGCTATCCGTTTAGCAAGTCTACCCACTCATCCTTTAAATGAAAATTATGGAGTTCGATGTGCGGTCGCTATAGATGACAACTCTCCAGAAATAATAGATTTTGAAACACAAGGACGAAGTGAAGAGTGGAAAGAAAATGTTCTAAGAAACAGAACGATTAAATCAATATCTTCAATTTTAAATAAGCCTGGAAAGCATACTTTAAAAATTTATATCATTGATCCCGGTCTTATGATTGATCAAATTTTAATAGATTTAGGCGGACTTAAAAATGCTTATGGTTTTCCTGCTGAAACACGACAGCGCAAATAGGGAACGCTATTTCGAATGTGGTTGCAATGAGATGATAAAGAACTTTCTATTTTTTTACTTTATTTCTTTTGGAATTTGTTTTGCTCAGGATATCAAATTTGAGCATTACAATGATACTTATGGATTATCTCATAATTCTGTAAGACATATTGTGCAGGATGATGAAGGTTTTCTTTGGTTGGGAACATTTGGTGGTTTAAATCGTTTTGATGGATATCAGTTTAAATCTTATATAAGTAATGAAAATGCAGAAAATAGTCTATTACACGACGATATAACTGCATTAGAATTTAATAAACGCACCCAAAACTTGTGGGTTGGCACCCGTAAGGGATTAACCTTGTTTGAAATTAGCAAACAAAAATTCACAACTTTTCTCCCTGATAGTACAGATGCTAATAGTTTGCCAGATGAAGAAATAAGAGCAGTTTATGCAGATAAGCTTAATCGGGTTTGGGTTGGCACTAAAACAGCAGGGTTATACCTTCTAAACACTGCTGAAGGTGAATTTAAAAAAGTACCATTATCAGGCTTCGAATATGTAAAAGAGATTTTCGAAGATAGCAATGGTAATATTTGGATTGGTAGTTTTGGAGAAGTAGGTGTTGCTAAAATTGTTTTAGAGCCGAATGGTAATATTCATGAAATCAAGTATTACAATTTACCGATTGCAAACAGCAAAGAAATAAATCCATATATCAATTTCATTTACGAAGATGCTAAGGGAGATCTTTTTGCAGGTACTCGTAATGGATTATATAAGTTTATAAAAGAGAGGAATGCATTTGAAAATCTCTATATAGAAGATCCGGTAACCAGAGAGCAGTTGGGACCATATTTTCTATCAATTGCCCAAGCAACAAATGGTAAATACTGGCTTGGTACTTTGGGTGGTCTATTGGTATGTGATGCTCTTGAGGATATTCCGAATGGTGATTTTTCTTGGAATTATGAGACACTTACAGATGATACTTCGTTAATTGATAATTTAATCTATTCCCTTTATTTCGATGCATCTGGTGTTTTGTGGATCGGGACAGAAGATGGCTTAGATAAATATGACCCATTTGTAAATGAATTTAAGATTAATAGAGATATCTCTAAATTCATCAATGGTCAGGCGCCACGAATAAGAGGGTTTGCTAGTACAAACGATGATAAGGTTATCATTGCAACTTGGCATAGTGGCTTATTTATTCACGAAAACGATGGTGTTAAACCTCTAGGCGATATTCGTGAGAATATAGCGAGTATTTATTCCGAAGATGGTATCAACTTCTACTGTGGTTTATGGAATGGTAAATTGCTTGTTTATAATTATGAAACTGGTAATAAAAGAGTCGTAGATGTAGGGTTCGAAAATGCACCGATCCTTACCATATTAAAATATGAGCAAACCTTAGCTATTGGTTCTTTTGGTGAAGGAGTAAGGTTTATAGATGCTAGTTCTTATACTCCAAAAGATATTGATCCTATATTGCCTAATTACGATGTTAACAAAATTAAAAAGTATAGAGATGAGCTTTGGATAGCTTCAGAGGCTGGAGTAATTGCCTACAATTTGAAGACCAGGGCAATTAAAAAATACGAGCAAATTACAGATACCCCAGAAATGCCATATGATAATGTTAGTGATATACTAATTGATGAAAAGAACAATACTATCTGGGCAGCTACACGTTTGGGTTTAACTCGTTATGATGCTGACAGAGATCGCTTTTCTAATCAGGAAATTCCTAAGGCATTAACTAACAAATGGGTTACAGATATTGTAGCTACACCCCAAGGAGATCTTTGGCTTAACCAAAATAATAATAGTATAGCAAAATATAATATTGCACAAAATACGACCAAGATTTATAATGTAAAAAGCGGTAACAGATTAGATATTTTTAGTTCGAATGGATTCTTCAATTTCAATAACGAGAATATATACCTGGCGGGGAAAGATGGAATTATTTATTTCACACCCTATGAAATTACTGAAAATCAATACAGCCCAAAACCTATTATTACTGAATTTAAAGTTCAGAATAAAGAAATCTTACCGGGAACTGAAATAGATGGGCATATCCCTTTACACCAAGATATAAATACTGGTAAGACTGTAGAATTGCAATATGCCAATAGAAGTTTTTCAATTCAGTTTGCAACACCTTCATTCACTAACGAACGTCTTAATAAATTCAAATATAAACTAGAAGGTTTTGATAAAGGCTGGATAGAAACCACTAGTGATGTAAGAACTGTTCAGTATACAAATCTTTATCCCGGAGATTACATTTTTAAATTGCGATCTAGTAATAGTAATGGATTATGGAGCGAAACTGCTGAATATCATATTGAAGTAAATCATCCTTTTTGGCTAAGTTTAAAGGGATTGCTACTTATTTTTATTCTTCTAGCTACACTTTTTTATTTTATAAGAAAGCAGGTGAAAATTAGAATTGCGCTGAAGCGTGAATTGCTATTGGAAAAAGTAAAAAGAGAAAGAGACGAAAAGCTGAATAATGATAAACTTAGGTTTTTCACTAACATTTCTCACGAACTCCGAACTCCTTTAACGCTTATTCTAGGTCCTGTAAAACAAATATTAGATATAAATAATCAAGATGAGTATTTAAAAAGCAGAGCTAATCTTATCTATCAAAATGCAAATAGACTCCTTCGATTGGTAAACCAGATTTTAGACTTTAGGAGAGCAGAAACCGGTGAACTAAAACTAAGAGTTCGACAGTCTGAAATTCTAGTAAGTACCAAGAATATTTTCAATTCATTTTTGGAGATGGCGCATGCAAAAAGCATTAATCTGAATTTAAATGTCGAAGAAGAACAGATGATCTGTTGGATCGATATGGATAAGTATAAGAAGGTGCTTTATAATTTATTGTCTAACGCTATTAAATTTACCAATAATCAAGGGAATGTAGATCTCTATCTAAGTTATAAAGGGGAAAATAACGAATTTCTATTTTTAGAGATAAGTGACGACGGTATAGGTATACCCGCAGAAAGTCAGGAAAAAATATTTTCAAGATTTTATCAGGCAGAGAATGGTCAAAATAATACTACGGGAACAGGTATTGGATTGTCTTTAGTAAAAGCCTTAGTAGAAATTCACAAGGGAACTATTTTAGTAAAAAGTGAGCCAGGTAAAGGCAGTATTTTTACAATAGAAATTCCTGTAGAAAAAAGTGCTTACAAGAAAGAAGAAGTTTTCGATTTTGTGCCTAACGAAGTTGTTAATGAAGAGCTTATTCCAATACGACAAATAGAAAATTCATTTCAGCCTTCAATACGAACGACCGAACCTATTATCAAACACAAAATATTAATCTTAGATGATAATGCTGAATTGAGAAAGTACATTGCTGAGTATCTATCTCCTTTCTATAAAGTGTACGAAGCAGAAAATGGAAAAGAAGGATTGGAAATATGTAAAAATGAAAAGCCCATTTTATGTGTTGCCGATGTTATGATGCCAATAATGGATGGTTTCGAATTTGTAGAAGCCTTAAAGGCAGATGAAAATACAAGTCATATTGCAGTAATTTTACTAACCGCCTTGGCAGAAAATGAAAATCGCATCAAAGGATATAAGATTGGTGTGGATGGTTATTTAGTAAAACCTTTCGATCCCTCTTTATTAAAAACCAGAATTGAGAATATAATTAAGATATATTATGATCTCAAACAGAAATTTTCTGGAGATGAAGACATAGATATCTTAAAGCTCGCTAACTCACAAATAGATATTGATCTTATAACAGATATTAAAGAATTAATCGATAAGAATATTAATAATCCTAAACTTACGCCTGGGTTTATAAGTGATGCAATGGCAATGAGTTCTTCTAAGATTTACCGAAAAATAAAACAGCTTACCGATGTAACTCCAAACGAGCTGATTCGGATTATTAGGCTGAAAAAATCGGTAGAACTTTTAAAAACAAAAAATTATAATGTAAGTGAAGTTGCCACAATGGTTGGATTTAATGATCCTCTATACTTTAGTCGATGTTTTAAAAAACAATTCGGTAAATCTCCTAGTAATTTTAAAAAATAATGATCCGGTAACCCTAAAAGCCAATTTGTAAATCTTTTACTCTAAATAATAAACCTAACACAAAATCTAAAATTTAAAGAAATGCATACTAAATCTTATTTAAGTTCCATTGCGATATTTATAATATCGCTATCATTAATTCAGTGCAAGCAAGCTACTGAAGAAAAACAATCCGAGGATCAGGTAAAGGAATCTCCGGAAACTGTAATGATAAATAATCCAATAGTAGATGGCGATTTTGCAGATCCATCTATAGTAAAGTACGAAGGTAAATACTATATCTATGCAACCATCGATCCCTGGGGCGGGGAGGAGTTAGGTGTTTTAGAATCTTCAGATTTCAAAAATTGGGAACAAAAACATATAGATTGGCCTACTAAAACACTTTGTACAAGTCCTACTTCAAATGATAGTAAAGTTTGGGCGCCTTCGGTAATTCAGGGTAAAGATGGGAAGTTTTACATGTATATTTCAGTAGGAAGTGAAGTTTGGGCAGGAGTTAGTGAGCATCCACTGGGACCGTGGAAAAACATGAAAGAAGATAACTCACCACTAATAAAGGGAGATATGTTTCCAGAATATCACATGATCGATGCTGAGGTGTTTATCGACGACGATAAGCAGGTATATCTTTATTGGGGCTCGGGTTTAAATTGGGTTAATGGCCATTGCTTTGTGGTAAAGCTAGAAGACGATATGAAGAGTTTCAATAAAGATGAAATAAAAGATGTAACCCCTCCAAATTATTTTGAAGCCCCTTTAATGCTAAAAGAAAACAGTAAGTATTATTTAATGTATTCTGATGGCAAATGTACTAACGAAACTTATAAAGTACGTTATGCAATTGGCGATACACCGTATGGACCATGGAAGGAAGGAGAAAATAGTCCTGTATTAACTACATCAGATGATAAAACAACATTAGGGCCTGGGCATCATACTGTTTTTAAACAAGATGATCAGCACTATATTCTTTACCATAGAATAAAAAATAACGAAGATGAATTATTTAGAGAGCTTGCTATCGATAGTTTAAATTTCGATAAAAACGGCAAAATAGAAAAAGTAAACCCTTCAGGTGTGGTTATGCCGAAGATGTAATTTCGGTTACGAACTCATAAAACCAAAAACTCCCGAAATCTATAAAGATTTCGGGAGTTTTTTATTGTGGAGTCGGAGGGGTTCGAACCCTCGTCCAAACAAGCAATTCAGAAGCTTTCTACACGTTTAGTTTTCACTTGGATTGTCGGGAAAAAATCTGGCTGAAAACGACCCAATTTTTTCCGTACCCTCAATTAAGTTTCGAAACTACATCAAGGTCCTGCAGTTCCTATATTTACTTTATCGGTGCCTCTGGTGTGGACGCCGTAAATCAAGGCTTCCACGAGACATCTCGGCTCCCTACCTAGTAGGGACTAAGCAAACCTACTATGATTCGGTTATGCAGCCAAGGCGTAGTTATTCTCGCCGTTTATAAAAGTGTGAAATATGAGATTTACGAGCTATATCCCAGCGCTCGACGTGCTTACAACTCAATTAGACTCGCTGTCAAAACCAAGTCGACCCCATTATGTAAAGAACATTGCACTTTGTCTGTGGGCGTTCCGTTTGTCCTCTCGGCCAAACGGCGGGCTATTCGCTTTTAGTTTTTGTTCGTTGCCTCACAAAAAGCTAACCGCTGCTATCCCTAACGCAAAATTGAAATCCAATCAAACAAAGAACATTAATTCATCTTACCGTTTATAAAACAGCAAGGCCTGCAAAGGTACTATTAAATTTATATCTTTACTTAATAATCGAGATTTTAAATATTTTGTAACATTTTAAAAAGCCGCAAAAACATTCGATCTCAAAACAGAAAGTTTAGATCACTAATTTCAAATTAGATACACTAAACTTAATAGATTTAAAAAACAATACTAGATTAAAAAAAGTTGGCTTTTTTTGCAAATTCGGACTTTAAAACCATCTAAAAATTGAACAAAACCTAAACCAACCTATGCTTAAATTCGCTATCATTCGAGAAGAAAAAACACCACCAGATCGTCGTGTAGTATTCTCCCCAAAACATCTCAAAAAAGCAAAAAATCAATTTCCCGAAGCTCAATTTAAGGTCCAGACTTCAGCTATTCGAATATTTAAAGACGAAGAATATCAAAACGAAGGATTTCAGGTTTCAGAAGATATCAGTGATTGTGAGGTGATGATTGGTGTAAAAGAAGTGCCGATTGATAGTCTAATTCCGAATAAAAAATATTTTTTCTTCTCCCATACCATCAAAAAGCAACCTTATAATCGCGATTTATTGAAGGCGATATTAGATAAAAACATCGAGCTTTTTGATCATGAAGTGATTACCAGTGAAAGCGGAATGCGACTTATTGGTTTTGGTAGATATGCCGGGTTGGTAGGTGCGTATAATGGGTTTCGAGCAATCGGACTCAAAAACGATATTTTCAATTTACCAAAAGCCGATGATCTTCCAGATCTAAATGCAATGTTGGACCAATTGGATAAAATTAAAGTTCCAAATTTAAAAATAGTGCTCACCGGTAGCGGAAAAGTTTCTCGTGGCGCTAAAGAAATTTTGGATCACCTAAAAATACGACAAGTTGAGGTTACCGAATATTTAGCTTCAGAATTTGAAGAGCCGGTTTATTGCCATATCGATGTGTTAGATTATAACAAGCGCCTGGACGGCAACGAAGGTAGCATTCCAGAATTTTTTAAAAATCCAGAGTTGTACGAATCAGATTTTTGGCGTTTTGCAGTAAGTAGCGATTTCTTTATCGCAGGCCATTTTTACGGTCAGGGCGCTCCTGTATTCTTTACAAAAGAAGAGGCGAAAACCCCTAATTTCAGAATAAAATATATTGCAGATATTTCCTGTGATATTGCCGAACCGATCCCGAGTACCATACGTGCTTCTACCATCACCGATCCTATTTATGGCTATGATCCTAAAACCGAAACCGAAACCGATTACAAGAATCCTGATGCGATTACAGTGATGGCGGTCGATAATTTACCCTGCGAATTGCCGAAAGACGCTAGTGAAGGTTTTGGTGAAATGTTCTTGGAAAATGTCTTACCGGCATTTTTTAATAATGATGAAAACGGAATTTTAGAACGCGCAAGAATGACCAAAGATGGTAAACTAACCCCTAGATACAGCTACCTACAGGATTTTGTGAGCTAAAAATGGAAAGCTATTTTATCCAATATTGTAACTTATAAGAACATTATTTTAATCACTCTTAGTTTTATGAAAATTAAAAAAACTACGTTACTTCTTCTGGGGTTGCTTTTCCTCGCCTCCTGTAAAAAGGAAGAACCTACCGAAAAAGAATTTATCGAAATTACCGGTGTCGATCACAATTTAGAACCTGGCGATAATTTCTTTAGATATGCAAATCGCAAATGGTATGATACGGTATCGATTCCAGATACACAGGCTGGGGCAGGAGCGTACATGTTTATGAACTATCCGCAGCGACTTCGTTTGCAGGGAATTCTGGATAGCGTTTCAAAAAGCGAAAATCCTAAAGGAAGTATTGCTCAAAAAGTGGGTGATTTCTATGTTTCGGGGATGGATACGCTAACAATCAATCAAAGAGGATTCGAGCCAGTAAAACCAATTTTAAATGATATTGATGCTATTAGTGATGTTTCTTCTCTGATGAATTTCGTGACTAAGGCCACGATATCTGGAAATACTTCAATTTTGAGTTTCTATGTTGGGCCAGATGATAAAAATAGTCAGATGAACATTGCGCATGCCGGTCAAACAGGAATTGGCCTGCCAGATCGGGATTATTATTTCAGTGAAGATTCAGAAACCGTGGCGATTCAGCAGGCTTACAAAAAATATCTTTCAAACTTATTTAAACTTACCGGAGTTAATAAAGCCGAAGCTAAAAAGAAAGCCGATTTGGTATACGATATCGATAAGCAGATTGCCGAATCACATAGAACCAGGATCGAGCGCCGAGATGTAAAAGCGAATTATAATAAGATGGCGGTGAACGATCTTGCTCGAAAACAACCTAATATTGGTTGGAAATCTGTTTTAGACGGTTTCAACGCACAAACCGATTCAATAGACATCGGGCAACCAGAATATTATGAAAAGCTGAATTCACTTTTAAAATCTGTTCCTTTAGCAGATTGGAAGGTTTATTTAAAAGCACATACTTTAGAGAATTACGCCGATAATTTAAGTAGACCTTTTGTAGATGCTGCTTTCGAATTTACTAAAGTGATTTCGGGACAGGCAGTTCAGAAAACTCGCGGAGAGATCATGGCAAGTGCTGTGGATGGATACCTTGGTGAAGCTTTAGGTCAATTATACGTAAAGAAATATTTTTCCGAAGAAGCTAAAGAGCGCATGCAGGAACTTGTTGATAATGTACAGAAAGCTTATGCGGCAAGAATCGAAAATTTGGAGTGGATGAGTGATAGCACCAAGATAAAAGCAAAAGAAAAGTTAGCTGCGATCACTAAGAAAATAGGATATCCAGATCATTGGAAAGATTACGATAATGTGACTATCGATAGGGACGCTTATTTTGAGAATATTGTTTCTGCTTCTTCCGCAGCATATCAACGTAATCTGGAAAAGTTAGGAAAACCGGTAGATAAATCGGAATGGTTTACTACACCTTCAACGGTGACGGCATATAATAATCCTTCAGCAAACGAAATTGTTTTTCCAGCAGGAATCTTACAGCCGCCTTACTTTGATAATCAAGCCGATGATGCTTTAAATTATGGTGGTATAGGAATGGTAATTGGGCACGAATTGACGCATACGTTCGACGATCAGGGAGCGCAATTCGACAAAGAGGGGAATGTGAAAAACTGGTGGGCAGATAGCGATTACGAGAAATTCAAATCTAAGATTCAGCAGGTGATCGATCAATACAGTGATTTTACGGTGTTAGATTCGCTTCATATAAAAGGCGCCATGACGGTTGGAGAGAATACCGCTGATATTGCCGGAGTAGCCGTTGCTTACGATGCATTTAAAATGACAGAGCAAGGACAGGATACAACTAAAATTGGTGAGTTTACTCCCGATCAGCGTTTTTTCCTTTCCGTAGCTAAAATATGGCGTGTAAAAATGAAAGATGAATTTCTACGATTATGGATCAATAATAATCCGCATTCGCCACCATCATGGAGAGTTAATGGTCCATTGATGAATAGTACACCGTTTTATGAAGCATTCGACGTGAAACCAGAGGATTCGTTATATGTAGAGAAAGAGGACAGAATTGTGATTTGGTAATTTCCTCAGACTTAATCTTCCGTTAACACGAAAACGATGACCAAGAAAAAAAATAGATCATAATTTGCAAAAAAATAAGGATTGGTTAAAGTAGAATAAACCAGTCCTTGTTTATTATTATTCGTAATTTTTATATAGTTGAAATTTACCCAAAACAATGAAGAAAATTCTTAGTGCCCTAACGCTAATTTGTTGCTTAACCAGCACTTTTGCTCAAACTAAATTGATGACCTACAATATCAAATACGCCAATGAAACTGATGGTGAAAATAGCTGGTCGTATCGCAAAGATTGGATTACCAATCAAATTAAGTTTTACGAACCCGATATTTTTGGAGTTCAGGAAGCGCTACATACTCAGATTGCATATTTCGATGAGCAAATGCCGAATTACAAGTATATTGGCGTAGGTCGTGATAACGGAAAGCAAGAAGGAGAATACAGTGCGATATTTTATAATACCAACAAATTGGAAGTATTAAAAAGCAACACATTTTGGTTAAATGAAAATCCAACCGAAATCAAGAAAGGTTGGGATGCGGTTTTGCCAAGAATTTGCACGTACGGACTTTTTGAAAATAAAGAAAGCGGAGAAAAATTTTGGCATTTTAATGCGCATTTTGATCATGTTGGCGTAAAAGCAAGACAGGAAAGTGCTAAGCTGATTTTCAATAAGATTCAGGAGTTGAATACCGAAGACTACCCAGTGGTATTAACTGGCGATTTAAATCTAACTCCAGAAACAAAGAGTATTCAGTATTTATCTGATAAAATGCTTGATGCTAAAAGTGTGGCTGAACTTGCATTTGGTCCCACAGGAACTTATAACGGATTTAATTTTTCAGAACCGGTAATCACAAAGCTTGATTATGTTTTTGTTTCAAAAAATGGATTTAAAGTGAAGAAACATGCTGTTTTAAGTGACTCTAAGGATTTACACTATCCCTCAGATCATTTACCGGTGATGGTGATTTTGGAATAAAAAGTAATTTGAATTTATATGAAAAGCTGTCTTTTGGACAGCTTTTTTTATTTTCTGAATGTCTTGTTTTTAGTTTTTATCCTTTATCTTGATACTTATATATTCAATGAGTTTTCCGCCAACTAAAACAAACAATGCTATAATTCCAGATAATATAAGTCCAGTTATAGATGAGAAATTTCGTCTGGTGTCTAAAATCGCTTTGCTCATAGCCTCTTTTTGTTCAACAGTGATTTCTTCTCCATTAATAAATTCGTCTCTATCCAAGTCAAATTTTTGTAGAGTCAGTTCCGATGAGATATCACAATAAGTCGCTCCTCCAACAATTAGAAGATAAATTCCGAAAAATACAGTTGTGCTTATCCAAAACCATTTCCATTTTCCATTCGGGAATATTTTTTTTCTTTTCATAATTATCATTCCCAAAATCAGAATTGAAATAAGACTTGGAATTATTAAGTGATATGGTAGACTTATTTCGTTAAATAGTTTCATTTCTGTTTTGTCAAATTACCTGTCAATTATTGAAAATTACCGATGTTTGAAAAATACTTTGCCTAAAATCTTCAAAATTAAGTTGAAGAATTTCTTTGTAATCAAGGTGATGAAAAGTATTCGCATTTTTACCAATCTGGTATGAGCGATAGTAATACCGAAAGTAATCGGGTAGAATTAATGTTCCCAAGAGAATCGCACCGAACATATAAGGACTTCGTTTTCCGTTGCCTAAACATAAATATTGTAACGCGATTTCATCTTCAACTTTGGTTCCGTAACCGCAAAGTGTATGGTAGGCATCATGACGCTCTACTTTTGCGATTAGCTCAAAATTATTTTTATTCAGAAATTGACCAAGATGATATCCAAAACTTTCTTCGGGGTATTTCAGTAGATCAGTGGTACTAATATTCCACGGAATGTGATCGCGTTTTAACCATTTAGTATAAACCTTCTGAGTTTGATCGAATAACCAATGAATTAATTTCTTTCGCATAGTGATTAATTAAAGTACTTTGAAATTCAAAGTACATGAATAAAATTTTTTGATTAATGAGTTGTTGATTGATCTAAGGCTTTTATATCTTTTTTATAATCTTTCGGAAGCAGAAGTTCTTTTAATACATAATCCATCCTTAAAATTTTGCTTAGGCGATATAAAGGAATTACACCAATAAGCAGCGATCTATTTTTGAAGTTTAGTAAATATTTTACCCTGGCAGGAGCCATTAAGGTTTGCGCCTCTAATAATAAAGCATAGCGAATGGCGCCTAAATGCTTTTTATACTGAATAAAAAGGTCTTTGGTGTATTTACTATATTCAAAATTCTCTTGAAGCTGAAGCTCGCGTCGTTCTTCCCAGGCCAAAAAATCTTCAGGTAGACCGGCAATCTTCATTTGTTTACCCACTCTTAAGAATACTTCAAAAACTTCATTCTTTTCAGCTAAAGTCAGCTGTCGTTCCAGCGCTTCAAAAGCTCTTATCGAATAATCAATGAGCATAAAAAGTACATCCCGATATGCCCAATCTGGAATTTTAGCACCGCGATTTTCTTCAACTTGACCATGAATTTTATTCATTTGATCGATCGCATGGATGGCAGATTTTTCTTCAGCAAAAACAATCAATTTCGCATAATTTACGGTAGAGAAGAGGCGTCCCAGTGGATCTTTAGGAAGACGCCCGGTAAAATACAGCCAATCTACCGCTTTATTCAAGGCAAATTCTGCAGCAGCTCCCGCAAAAATAAATAGGATCGTATCTGCCTTACCCCAAATTTCCCTGACAATAGATCCTTTCTCTGTAAAATACGTAGTTTCCATAGCTTCAAATTAATTTCACCATCCAACCAGGTTTTGGTCAAAGACAAGACTTAAACATCGCTGTGAGTTACCGCACGATGACCAGCTAATCCATAATTTAATTTCCAAGGATTTCTAATAGTCATATTTTCTTGTTTTTTGCTTTGAATTTCAAAGTGAATAAATAAAAAAATTATTTTAGTTCATTTTTCGATTTTATGATATTTTCGAGTGCATCGATGTGTTTCTTAAATGCGAGTTTTCCAATTTTGGTCGCTCGATATTTTGTGTTTGGTTTTCGGTCTATAAAAGACTTTTGTACTTCAAGATATTCGGCTTTTTCCAATGCTTTTATATGGCTGGCAAGATTACCATCAGTCACTGCTAACAGCTCTTTTAACTGTTTAAAACTTGCATTTTCGTTCACTGCGAGAATGGACATGATGCCCAAACGAATTCGGTGATCAAAAAGCTTATTTATGTTTTCTATGATGCTCACTTGCAGAATTTTTCTTCGGAAATTATTGTTTTTGAATATTCATTAAACTTCCGTAGATAATATGCAAAAGTCCGAATCCTATAGTCCAAAACCAAAATCCAAATCCAGGGAAACAAGCGCAAATTAATCCAATTATTATTTCTGAAATTCCTAAATATTTAATTGTCCCGATCGTATATTTTGAAGCATTTAAAAGGGCCAGTCCGTAGAAAATAAGCATCAGCGAAGGAGCGGCTTCAATTTCGCCTTGATTCAATTTTAAAAGGATATAGGCGCCACCGGTAAGTAACGGAATCAGAAAATGAAATACTAATCGTTTTGCAGTTTCATCCCAGATCATTTCTTCGTTTTTCTTAGCTTCTTTTACTGATAGAAAGTAGGCGGTAACTAAACTAGAAATTAGAACCAGCATTAATATAATGACTATTGGTAATAGAACTTCTGGGTTTGCTGCATTTTGCTGCTCCAAAACATTAGACAAAAAGAATATTTTAGCAACCCCTGCTCCAAGGATTGCATAGATTCCTGCCATAATTCCCGACGTGCCACTGAGAGAAAGAAACCGCGAAGAGCGATTCATTAAATTCCGGATTTCAGATAAATCCTGTGAATAATCTTTATTCATATTAAAGTACTTTGAATTACAAAGTAAGTGTATAAAAATAAATTATGCAACTGAATTTTAGAATTTTATATTCTTTAAAATATAAATCCAAAAAACAATTGCATAATTTTAAATATCTTCTCGCTCTGAGCGATAGTCGAAATTTAATGCTAGCCACAGAAAGTTCTCATAGAAACCTCATGGACTCGCAAAAAAGTACTTTACTTAACTACCCAAATCGGAATTCGGGCATTAGAAGTCGAAAGTTCATTAGTAACACTACCTAGCATTAAAGATGAAATATTGTTACTTCCTTTATCAGCAACCATCAGCAAATCTGCACCACGAGCTTGTGAATGTTCCACAAGTTTTTCTGCAACACTAGATTCTTTGCTCTCTAGCGCATGTTGATGGATATCATAGGATTTATGCAAGCGCTTGATAAATTTTTCTAAGCGCTCCTCACTATGCTTTTTAATCTTAGACTTTAATGTCTCGTCTGATACGTAAGGTGAAAACTGCGCTGGTATGTGATACACATGTGCAGCAGTAATTTTGGCGTTGGTATTATCCCGAATGTAATCTACATTATTGTAAATTTTCATACAGCTTCTAGAAAAATCGGTACCTATCCAAATATCTTCAATTTTATTTTGAGTGGTCTCCGGAATAATTAATAATGGGCATTTAACCATTCGAAGTAATTTATCGGTCAGCGCGCCCGCCCCTTCATAATCGATTTTATTACCAACTAGAATCATATCGATATAATATTTATTTACGATATGATTAAAAATTGATTCAGTATAAGGATCTTCTGCGATAAGCGTATCCCATTCTACATCTGCATCAAAGCTTTTGGTAATAGTTTCAGTAAGTTCATCACCTATGATCTGCTCAAGATCTAAATCTTGTAATTGTTCCTGAAATAATTCAGAAATTGCATATTTCTTTACGTTATGCGTAAAGTACACCTTTTTTATGTTCAGCTTCTTGGCTAAAAAGGAAGCATATTTAATAAGGTGATCATCCATTGGTGATAAATCAAGCCCTACCAGTATATTATTTATATTAGTCATTTTGATCGGCTTTTTTCAGGTTTCTTTTTTGTACTATATTTTTAACGACTTCTTCGTAATTTTCTTTTTGCTTTTGCTCTTTCTTTTTATTCAGTTTTTTCATGTCTTCGCTAAGTCCTTTATATAAGGAGTAGCACATTACGAGCAGAATAAAAGCAAAGGGGAGACCTGTTACAATCGAGGCGGTCTGCAATGCTTGTAATCCACCTCCAATAAGTAAAACTGCTGCAATCGTACCTTCGGCGAATGCCCAGAAAATTCGTTGACTAATTGGAGAATCAATTTTTCCTCCTGAAGTTAGACTGTCTACTACCAAAGAACCAGAATCGGAAGAGGTTACAAAGAATCCAGCAATCAAGATCACTCCAACTACGTTAAGCACGGTGGCTAATGGAAACTGTTCTAAGAAAACGAAAAGCGCCGTAGCAACATCTTCGTTAACAGCATCTACGATAGCAGTCTCACCCAATAATGTCTGTTGGATTGAAGCACTACCAAAAGCGGAAATCCAGAAAAAAGTAATGATAGAAGGAACGATAAGTACACCTAATGTAAATTCTCTAATGGTTCTACCTTTAGAAACACGTGCAATAAAAGTTCCCACAAAAGGAGACCATGCAATCCACCAACCCCAGTAAAATACGGTCCAGTCGTTCTGCCATTTAGTGCCGGTAAAACTCTCTGTCCAGGTAGAAATCATTAAGAAATCAGAAAAATAGTTTCCTGTGTTTTGTACAAAAGATTGAAATATAAAAATAGTTGGTCCTAAAATTAAAACTAATATTAATAGAACAACTGCTATACGCATATTCCATTCACTTAAAATTCGTACACCTTTATCTACACCTAAAACTACAGATAGGGTTGCTACGGCGGTAATCCCTGCAATTAATATTACCTGAGTTGTGATATCATTGGTTATTCCAAAAACGTGTTCTATACCCGCTGCAATCTGTTGCACTCCAAAACCTAAAGAGGTTGCCAGTCCAAAAAGAGTTGCTAAAACAGCGAAAATGTCGATAACATTACCAATCCATCCATGAATTTTATCACCGATAAAGGGATAAAATACCGATCTAATTGTTAGTGGTAACCCACGAGAATAGGTGAAATAAGCCAAGGCTAAACCAACTAAAGCATAAATAGCCCAAGCATGAAATCCCCAGTGAAGAAAGGTAAAGCTCATTGCTTCACGCGCGGCTTCAACAGAACCGCCTTCTGCCATTGGTGGAGTATTAAAGTGGTTTATAGGTTCTGCAATACTCCAAAAGAGTAATCCAATTCCCATACCTGCACTAAAAAGCATCGCAAACCACGAACCTGTTTTAAATTCAGGTTTAGCATTTTGGCCACCAATTCTTAGGTTTCCAAACCGGCTAAATGCAAGATAGAGCATAAAGCCAAGGAAAATGTTTACTACAAGTATAAAAAACCACCCTCCGTTGTTGGCTACGTAATTTTGAACATTTTCGAATATTTTTTCTGCTTTTTCCTCATAAATAAGCGTTAAGACGATACTTATGATAATAATGATGGTCGAAGTAAAGAAAACAGGTCCGTTAACTTCGAGTCCGAACAAGGACTTTCCTTCATCACTTCTTTTTACTTTTTCTGCCATATTAAATTGTTAGTTGTTTAAAAATAATATCCTATGTTTATATTAAAGCGGGCTTCCCATTTTGCATCAGAATTTCCTACAGAGAAATCATCTACAAAGTTTCCGCCCAGCCAGGAATGATTGTACCCTGCGGCATAATCGATGTATGTATAGATTTGACCAGCCGTTACCAAAACTCCGGTCACGTTCATAAAAGAATCTTCAAAAGTATCCTCAGATTTGTCCATAAAACCAAAATCATTATAGAATTCCAAATTTGATATTGGTCCTATTTCAACAGGAATTTTTCTACTTACTGCTAGCGTATACATATTGAAATCTGCTGCGACCTCGTATGGAGCACCGTAGGCAGCAAATTTTAAAACGTTGCTATTCACGGTATCTGGTGTAGCGGGGTTATGTTCGATAATCATCCCTTGTGCCTTTACATTCCACTTTTCACCCAAGTATTCATAATGAAGCGCGAAACCATGATGGTCTCCTGTTTCTTCAGTATCAATATTATAAATACCACCATATTGTACCGATGTCCCTATCTGGTGATTTTTATTTTTGCCAAACTTATAAATAAATTTTCCGTTGAACTGGTTAATTTCCTTATTTCTGCCAGCAATATCGTAGGAGTATCTAGAAGGAGATACTTCAGTATTACTTCCAAATCTTAGTTCTTCGGCATTTTTGAAGAAAGCAAACTGATACTGGAAATCTTCTGAATCGTGCATATACTTAATACCCATATCATGATCGTCTTCTAATCCCACGTAGTATGAAATATTAAAAAACCAATTATGAGAATTATATTGCTGAAGTCCAAATGGTACCTGTGTTAATCCAACCTGGATTTGGTCCTGATCATTAAAATTATAACCAACCCAACCTTGTTTTAGAAATCCACCTCCAAATGATTCAGAATACAATCGATATTCTACATTTAGAAAGATGTCTTTGTAAGATCCTTTTGCGTTGATACGAAATATATCGTAACCAAAATCGCCTCCCCGTTTCTTTTGTCCCTCTTTCCAACTAGAAAGATTGTAATTAAAACGCAATGCGCCACCAATATCCAACTTCGGTTTTTCGGCTTCGTTGTCATCTTGTGCCATCACCGGGAAAAGCAAAAAAGAAATGCAGCGCTCAGGAATAATTTGTAAGTTTTAGAAAGTAAATTTTTTTTCATTCACTATGGTTTTAAATGGATTTTTGCGAAACAATAAAAAACTGCCTCAATAAACTAAAAATTAATAAACTCTTAAATCATCTTTATGAGGAATTTATAGAATTATTTGCAAATAAACATTATAAACCGAGTTTTTAGAAGTAATAACCCACATTAATGTTAAAACGAGCTTCCCATTTAACACCCGGATCACCGGTAGAAAATTCATTATCAAAATCACCACCCAGCCAAGAATGATTATATCCGGCGGCATAATCGATATAGGTACTAATAGGTCCAGAATTTATAAGTACTCCAAAGACATTCATATAGGATTCTGCAAAGCCATCAATACTTTTGTGCATATATCCAAAGTCATTATAAATCTCAATTTTTTCTACAAAATCCCTATCGACATTAATTAGGCGTGAAACACCAAAGTTATAAATTTCAAAATCTGTAGCAACTTCGTAAGGCGTACCGTAAGCGCCCATTTGAATAATATCTCTGGAATTGCCCGGGGCGTTTTCAGGATTAAATTCGGCTTTAGTTGCCTGTGCTTTTATAAACCAGTCTTCGGTTCTAAATTCATAATGAACTGCAAGGGCATAGCGATCTCCGGTTTCCTGAGTCTCTATATTGTAAATGCCGCCATATTGCGCAGAAAGTCCAATCTTATGCATTCCATCTAAATTCGGTTTGTAAACTAATTTTCCGTTGATTTGGTTTACTTCCTTATTTTTTCCGACGATATCATAAGAATATCGACTAGACGATGCAGCAGAGTTATTTCCAAATGTCAACTCTTCACCATTCTTGAAAAAAGCGGCATAATACTCAAACATATCACCTTTATAGGAATATCGAACTCCCATATCATAGTCGTCTTCGAGACCAACATAGTAAGGAAGATTTAAAAACCAGTTGTGAGAATTATAACGCTCGATCCCAAAAGGAACCTGTAATAAACCAATTTGAATTTCTTGCTCTTCATTTAAGTGATAACCTAGCCAGCCTTGTTTTAAGAAGTTTCCACCAAATGCTTCAGAGTAAAATCGATATTCTGCATTTATATAGAGATCTTTATATTCTCCTTGTACGGCAAGTCTAAATAGATCAAATCCAAAATCGCCTCCTCGTTCTTTCATCTCGGGTTTCCAGGAAGATAGGTTGTAATTGAAACGGAGGGCACCGCCAATGTCTAATTTTGGCTTAGGTTTTTCATCGCTTTTTTCTTGGGCATTGCTTTCCTGAAGTGGTAAAAAGCATAAAATAAGTAAAGCAATGCAATAGTTAGTTAGAGGTAGTTTTTGTTTCATTTATTCGGTTTTTTTTAAGTTACATTGAATTAAATTAATTCAGCATTAAATGTTTGATTTTAATATTTAATTAAACTTTCAGCAATAAAAAAGGCCCTCTAAAAAGAAGGCCTTGATATAAGTTTTGGTAAGAATTTATCCCAATTTCTTTATGATTGAGTAAGTTCAATCATGATTGCAATTTCTTCGGCAAGTTTATCTGGATTTCCATTATATCCTACAGATTTAAATTTGATACGACCATCTGGTCCTAAAACAAATTTCGTAGGAATTCCAGATACGCCATACGCATCGACAACTTTAAAATCATTGCTATCTTCAACTTTTTCGTCCATCAAAACATGAAAGTCGTAATCGTTAGATTCGATAAATTCGGTTACCGCTTTCGTACGAGCATCAGGAGCTTGTCTTTCCCAGGTATCTATAAATAGAAATTCTACGTTTGGATTATCTTTTGTGGCGACTACCGCTTTTTGCATTCCCGGGAACGAGCTTTTACAAGGCCCACACCAAGTTGCCCAAAAATCTAGAATAACAGTTTTACCTTTTAGATCGCTTAAAGCAACCTCATTACCGTCAAGGTCTTTAAGGTTAAATTTGCTAGCATCTTCGTCGATCATGGTTTTTTCAAGATCACTTTTAGCTTTAGCATGCCCTTTTTCTTCCAGCATCGCCAGTTCTTCTTCAAATCCAGAAGTGTCTCCAGTTGCGGTATAGGCTTCTTTATAGTAATCTTTTAATTTTTCAGAACCTTTATTTTCAGCAATAAATGCGGAGGCTTTTTCTTTAGCTACATCATATTGTTTGTCTTCTACTAAATATTGAATGTATTTTTCAGTAATCTCAGCATCGGCCATTTTCGATTTTGTGGCCATTTCTTGATATTTAATCGCTTCTTTTAACTGGTCCTGCTTATACATGATGGTTGCATAAGTGTCCTGATACATCGCTTTGCTATAATCTAAATTTGCTGCGTGTTGAGAAGCAGATTGTGTATTGGGCTTATCTTTAGCATCAATATTATCTAAAAGATCGAGTGATTTTTTTGATAATTTCTGTGCCTTATCTAATTCTTCATCTTCTTCGGCTAGTTTCCACGCAATACTGTTATAAACTGAAGCCGATCTCATTTTTGCTCCGATTTTTGAAGCATACTCCTGTGCTTTATCAATATCACCTTCAGTAGCTAATTCGTTGGCAAGCATAGACAGCATGTAATCTCTAAACATATTGTCTTTGCCGATTTTATCCTGATAATCTTCAAAAACTTTTTGTTTTTCCGAAGCTCCTTTTGCCTGGTACATTTTTGAATAAAAAGCCTGGCTAGCAATATTTCCTTTTGGAAATTTTTCAGGAATTAAATTTTGAAGTGAATCGGCAGCTTTTTTATTACCAACAATAGAATTCATTCTATACAAATTGGTATAATCGTCTTCTGTTAAAGAATCATTTTCTTTAGAAGCCATCATTTGTTTGTCTACAAATGCTGTTGCTTTTTCTTTATCAGATTTTATTAGGCTAACGTAATTACTGCTCCATTTTTTCTCTAATTTGGGATCTTTTTTAAAATCTGCTTCAAATTTAGAAGTAATTGAATCTTCTGGCATGTCAATATTCCCGTAGCGATCACCCTGGCTATACAAATTTGCAATTTGAGCATTGCTGCCGGTAAGCGCATTTCCTTCTTCATCGTAAAGAGGAAGAACATATCCCGCTTTCTTATTACTATCTTCTACACCATATTGTTTAAACTGAAAAGAAATTGCAGTGACAGAATCTGGTATTTTTATGCTTGAAGAATACATCTTAGCAGAATCTTTAAGCTCTAAATCTTGTGGGTAAATGCCATTGCCGGTCATAAAGTTAACAGTGCCTTTTACTTTTTCGTCTTCGGCCTGTGGGATACTATCTTTAGCGGTGTAGCTAATTTTTATGTCGTCTCCCGGTTGCGGGAATTCTTTAGAAATATGCAGCGCACCAATATCTTTTCCTTGATCTTCGGGCTCATTATTCTCGCAAGAAGTTAGAGCTGCACATAAAGCCAAAGCTGGTAATGCTAATTTTTTCATTCTGTTGGTTATTTATAAGTGGTTTAAGATTGAAAATAGTTAAAATGAATAACTATTTTATGCATAAGCGTTTATTTAACATTTAGACTGAATTTTCAATAAAATTAATTATGCTAGATGAATAACAATTAAAAATAGACTCGATTTTTGATAAAAAGATAAAGGCTCTAAATTTCTTAGAGCCTTTATCTAATATACTTCAATGAAAATTTAAACGTTTTTAAATACCGAATACTAAAATGTATTAATGGTTTGGCGAATAGCGACTAGATTCGATAACAACTTTTCCAAATATTTTAAATCAAGCATATTTGCGCCGTCACTTTTTGCATTTGCAGGATCAAAATGTGTTTCGATAAATAGACCATCTACGTTATTTACAACTCCGGCTCTGGCAATAGTTTCTATCATATCTGGTCGACCACCAGTAACACCACTGGTCTGGTTAGGTTGTTGCAAACTATGGGTTACATCCAAAACCGTTGGTGCAAATTCTCGCATGGTAGGAATTCCTCTAAAATCAACGATCATGTCTTTATAGCCAAACATGGTACCGCGATCGGTAACCATTACCTGCTCGTTATTACAATCGGTAACTTTGGTCACGGCATGTTGCATAGCTTCAGGGCTCATAAACTGTCCTTTTTTAAGGTTAACAGTTTTGCCGGTTTCAGCAGCAGCGACTACAAGATCGGTTTGTCTTACTAAAAATGCCGGAATTTGTAGAATGTCAACATATTCCGCAGCTAATTTAGCATCGTTTATTTCGTGAATATCGGTAATTGTGGGAACTTTAAAGGTCTCTGAAACTTTTCTAAGAATTTTCAGTGCTTTTTCGTCACCAATCCCCGTAAAACTATCGATTCTAGATCGATTTGCCTTTTTAAAACTTCCTTTAAAAACGTAAGGAATCTTCAGTTTATCGGTAATTTCAACAACTTTTTCAGCAATTCTCAACGCCATGTCTTCACCTTCAATAGCGCAAGGACCGGCTAGAAGAAAAAAGTTATCAGCATCAGCATTATGGATTTGTGGTATATTTTCTAATTTCATTTTCGACTAATTAAGTGAGCAAAGATAAGATTTTAAAATCCACGATTTATAATTTACCGTATATATGGCCAAATTCGAATCTTCTTATGAAAAAGGGCATAAAAAGCTTTTTGACCGGTAAAGGTCTATTATTAAGCGGAATTGTATTAGTGAGTATTGGGAGCTTTTTAGCTTACAATCAGAATGATGAAATTAATTTTTTTGCTTATTTATTTCTATTTATCGGATTTATTTATCTGGTAATTTTTAGCTATTTTAAATTGAAAGCTCTAGATTAACTCTAAGTATTTGTATTACAATTTGTTACTTTTATATTATTATTTTTCAATAATATATATTTAGGCTTTATATAGCGAAAAATAGCTGTATATTTGCGCCCTTTAAAAACAGGCTTTTATGGCAGATATTAAAAATATTGCAATTATTGCACACGTTGACCACGGTAAGACTACCCTGGTTGATAAGATCATGTATCATTGTCGTTTATTTAGAGAAAACGAAAATACTGGTGACCTTATTTTGGATAATAACGATCTTGAGAGAGAACGTGGTATTACCATTACTTCAAAAAACGTATCTGTAGTATATAAAGATACAAAGATTAACATTATTGATACTCCTGGTCACGCCGATTTTGGTGGAGAGGTAGAGCGTGTGTTAAATATGGCAGATGGTGTTTTACTTTTAGTAGATGCTTTTGAAGGGCCTATGCCACAAACTCGTTTCGTATTACAAAAAGCAATCGACCTTGGTTTAAAACCATGTGTTGTTGTAAATAAAGTAGATAAAGAAAACTGTACTCCAGACGAAGTTCACGAAAAAGTATTCGATCTTATGTTCGAACTTGGAGCAGAGGAGTGGCAGTTAGACTTCCCAACAGTATACGGTTCTGCAAAGAACAACTGGATGAGCGAAGACTGGAAAAACCAAACTGAAAATATCGAGCCATTATTAGATATGGTTATCGAACATATTCCTTCTCCAAAAGTAGATACTACTGGTACACCACAAATGCTTATTACATCTTTAGACTTTTCTTCTTTTACAGGAAGAATTGCTATTGGACGTTTGCAACGTGGAATCCTTAAAGAAGGAATGCAGGTTTCTTTGGTAAAACGTGATGGAAGCATCAAGAAAACAAAAATTAAAGAACTTCATACTTTCGAAGGTTTAGGCCGTAGAAAAATTGATGAAGTTGTGGCAGGAGATATTTGTGCGGTTGTAGGATTAGAAGGTTTTGATATTGGTGATACTATTGCTGATATAGAAAATCCTGAAGGTCTTAAAACCATCGCAATCGATGAGCCTACAATGAGTATGTTGTTCACAATTAACGATTCTCCTTTCTTTGGAAAAGATGGAAAGTTTGTGACTTCAAGACACATTAAAGACAGGCTTACTAAAGAATTAGAAAAGAACCTTGCGCTTAGAGTACACGATACCGATAGTGCCGATAAGTTTATGGTTTACGGTCGTGGTGTACTTCACTTATCTGTACTAATCGAAACGATGCGTCGTGAAGGTTACGAATTACAGATTGGGCAGCCACAGGTAATCATCAAAGAAATTGATGGTGTTAAATGTGAGCCGGTTGAAGAATTAACGATCGACCTTCCAGAAAATGTTTCTGGTAGAGCGGTAGAGTTTGTAACTTTACGTAAAGGTGAAATGTTAAGTATGGAAGCCAAAGGTGACCGTATGGTATGTGAATTTTTAATTCCATCTCGTGGGATCATTGGTTTACGTAACCAATTGTTAACCGCTACGGCAGGTGAAGCAATAATGGCACACCGTTTTAAAGAATATCAGCCATTAAAAGGTGGTATCCCAGAGCGTTTAAATGGATCGTTAGTTTCTATGGAAAAAGGATCTGCAATTCCTTATTCTATTGATAAACTTCAGGATCGTGGTAAATTCTTTGTAGATCCAGGTGAAGATATTTATGAAGGTCAGGTAATTGGAGAAAATTCACGTCAGGATGATATGGCGGTGAATATCACTAAAACTAAGAAACTTTCTAACGTACGTTCTTCTGGTGCAGATGATAAAGCGAAGATCGTACCTGCGATTAAGTTTTCTTTGGAAGAAGCTTTAGAATATATTCAGAAAGATGAGTATGTTGAAGTTACACCAAATCACTTAAGACTTAGAAAGATTTATCTAACTGAGAATGACAGAAAAAGAAATAAAATTATCTAATCGATAGTTTTATACTGAAATAGAAAAAACCTCACAGTTCTTAACTCGTGAGGTTTTTTTGTTTTTAGCGCTCATATCTTTCACATAAAAAGTTCGTCGCATGACTATATCTGCAAATTCTCTTCTCTCTTCTCTCAATTCTCACTTCTAATCTCTAGAAAAAAAGACCCAAATTTTAACTAATATGAAGTCTACAAAATCAGTGTTTATGTTGAATAGAAATACCGATTTACCTATTTTTGCAGCGTGAAATATTTGTTTCCCATATTCGCTTTTTTGATCTTGGTAAAGCCTGTTTTTCCGGTGGTGGACTACGTGCTTAATTACGATTATATCGCTAAAGAGTTATGCGAGAACAAAGAGCGTCCAGAACTGGCCTGTAACGGGAAGTGTTATTTGATGCAGGCGCTTGCAGAAGCTTCAGAAGAGGAGTCTGAACAGAAAAAAGAATCTTCAATTAAAAAAGTTGACATTCCTCTTTTCTATACAGAGAAAGTCGTACTAATAAATAACAATCAGGAAACTGAAGCTGTGGCGCATAACTTTAGATTTCAGCCTCAGTTTTACCATTTCCAGAATTCACAGGAGTTTTTCCATCCTCCAATTGTTTAAGTTTAAATGCTGAATTTCTAAAATTCGGTGCCATTTTTATTCAATATTAAACTTAAATATTCTCAATGAAACTTATTTACAAAGCAGCATTACTACTTAGTTTTGCAACACTTGCCTATTCTTGTGCAGAAGATACTTCAGCAAAGAAAAAAGAATACGATAATCTATTCCATGAGGTTTTGGATATTCACGACGAAGTAATGCCTAAGATGGCTGATATTCCTGAATTGTCGAAACAACTTCAAACCATTGCAGACACTAGTGCTTCCGCAGAAAAATATATGCAAGCTGAAAAAAAGCTTCAAGAAGCAGACAAAGTGATGATGAAATGGATGCATAGCTTTAGTGATGAATTTGTGAAGGATAAAGCTGAAGTTCAGAAAATGAACAATGAGCAACTTCAAGAACGAATTGATGCGTTAGAAGAAGAGCTAGACGACGTTAAAGCGATGCAGGAAAAAGTAGATTCCAGTATCGAAAACGCAGAGAATCTTATTCAATAATCCTATTTCTATCGATTCTACATGCGATATTTAGGCCTTTTTGTGGTCTTATTTATCCTGTTGAAACCAGTATTGCCGGTTGTGGACTATATTTTCAATTATGATTATATAGCCACCGAATTATGTATTAACCGTGATCGCCCCGATTTGGCTTGTAACGGTAAATGCTATTTAATGCAATCCCTGGCAGAACAGGCAAATAAAGAGCACGACAAAAAGCAAGCAAACTTAGAAAGCAGGTATAAGCTTCCTGTGCTTTATTTTGAGGATCATCAGTCAATTTTCGATAATCTGACTGATGTTTTAATAAATAAAGCGAAAGTGACGATGCCGTATTTTGCTTCTTATAGTTTCTTGTTTTCCAAAGACGAGACTAAGCCTCCAATTGCTTAAAATTCATTTATAAAATTGGCAATATTGATTCTTAAATTGAGAGTCGAGAGCCACTGGTATGTCCAAATTTTAATAAACAATCGCTGCTATACCTATAAAATCGATAGCAGTATAAATTGAAAAAAATGAATTTTAATTATATAAAAATAAGTCTTCTTTTTTTAGTTGTTTCTCTTGCTGCATGCTCATCAGACGATGATGCTGTGGATACCGCAACGGGTGAAAATGAAGTTAGAATCGGGTTTGATAATGGCGTTAATGGAGATGATCTTTTATTAGGTGCGTCTACTTACATAAACTCTAATGATGAAGTTTTAACTATAAATCGTTTTAATTACATCGTAAGTAATTTTGTTTTAATCGATGCTGAAGGAAATGAATATACTTATCCTAAAGATGAAAGTTATTTTGTGGTAAGCGAAGAAAATGATCTTACTGAAGTAAGTTTAAAAAACATTCCTGCGGCAGAATATGTGGCTATTAAATTTGGTGTAGGAGTAGATCAGGCTAAATACCAGCAAGGTGCTGAAGGACAAGGTGATTTTTTAGAGATTGCAGAGAACAACGAGATGATGTGGTCGTGGCAAGCGGGTTATAAATTTTTAAATTTTGAAGGAACCTTTACCTCAGAAACTGTTGCTGAAGCTACAAACTTTAAAATCCATATGGGAAGCCACGGTAGTAGTTTAGATAACTATCGTGAAGTAACTTTAGATTTACCATCGAGAGCCTTGGTTAGCGATAAGTTGAGTCCGGTGATTCACATGGCTGTAGATGCGAATAGAATTTTAGACGGTCAAAACAAGATTAAACTTTCAGAGAAAGCGGTAGTGATGATCGATGAAGTTAAAAGTCCGCAAATTTCAGAAAATGCAACTGGGATGTTTCGGGTAGATCATGTTCATAATGGTGAAAATGTTCAACATTAATTACAGGTATTTCGCTTGTTAATTACATGAGGAGATTGAATTCATTCAACAAAATCATATCGGTTTTTCAGAATGGCTTAAACTCCTTTAAGAATATATAGCTATGATCAAAAATCTAAAAATACTAGTACTTTTTTTATTTCTTTTAGGGAATTGCTCGTGTAGTAGTGACGATAGCGAAGATTACATTGCGATCAACAAGTCGTTGGAGGTAAATATACCTTCAAATTTTCCTGAAATTCAATATGATCTAAGTGCTAACCCACCAACAGAGAAAGGTTTCGAATTGGGTAAAAAGTTGTTTTATGATGGGAAACTGTCCACAAATGGGTTTATTTCTTGTGGTTTTTGCCACGAACAGCGATTTGCTTTTACGCACCACGGCCATCAATTTAGCCACGGTATTGATGATCTGGAGGGAACAAGAAATGCTCCTGCAGTTCAGAATATGGCATTTCAGAAAGAATTTGCCTGGGACGGGGCAACGTCACATTTAGATTTATTTCCCATCATACCGATTACTAACGAGGTAGAAATGGGAGAAACAGTCTCTAATGTGATCGCTAAACTAAAGTCTGATGGCGAATATCCTCGATTATTTGCTGAGGCTTTTGAAGACGGCGAGGTAAATAACGAATATTTCTTTAAAGCCTTATCACAATTTATGGTGATGATGATCTCTTCGAACTCTAAATATGATAAATATGTTAGAGAAGAAGAAGGAGGTACATTTTCTGAAACCGAGAAATTAGGTCTTGATATTTTTACACAGAAATGTGCCACCTGTCACAAGACCGATCTTTTTACTGATGATGCTTTTAGAAACAATGGATTACCACCATATCCTGGAATCAATGATATTGGAAGAGCTGAAGTTACCGGAAGTGCTGCCGATAATTATAAATTTAAAGTACCTAGCTTACGGAATGTAGCGATTACCGAGCCATATATGCATGACGGCAGGTTTGGGAGTCTGGAATCTGTACTTAATTTTTACGATCACGGTGTGCAGGATTCGGAAACTTTAGATCCTATTTTAAAACAAAACAGTCGATTAGGAATCGATTTGAATAGTGAGGAAAAGGCAGCATTAATTGCTTTTCTAAACACACTAACCGACGACGAATATTTAAATGATAAACGATTTGCAGAATATTAAGGCAAATTATAAAAACACAAAAACACAAAAACATGAAATCAATTATAAAATCAGCAATCTTATTTTCATTATTAATAGCATTCACGGCATGCAGCAGTGATGATGATGTTAATAATTTAGACGCTTCCGTAAGTGCTGGGAGTTTGGATATTACTTTTAATAATATGGTTGGAGATGAAGATTTTCAGCTTGATAAAGAATATTCAGTAAACGGAGAAGATGTAAGTTTATCTCAGGTTCGTTACTGGATAAGTAATATTAAATTAATTAATGACGATGGTGAAAGTATAGAAATTCCAGAGTCCTACTTTCTAATCGAGGAAACGGGTGCAATTAGCATTCAGGATGGGGCGTACGAGTATCCAGCTAAAAATAGAGATGTAATCAATATTGCAAGTGTACCTGGTGGTACTTATACCGATATAGAATTTTCTGTTGGTGTAGATCAGGTGTATAATGATAACTTAAGTTTACAAGCAGGAGAACTATCTCAATTAAATGGAATGACTAATATTTCTTGGATGTGGCATACTAGTTACATTTTCGCTTCAATTAAAGGGAATAAAGCGGGTAATGACAATAATCTAGTTTTTGAAACAGGATTAAACGATAACTATAAAACAGTTACAATAGATTTAGAAGATGCGCTTCAAATCGATGGAACTAGCACAGGTAAGATCCAGTTAAAAGCAGATATAGCTGCTATTTTAGATGGAATTGATATAGAGGAAACACCAGTAATTGGTGCTGCTACTCCAGAAGCTATGGAATTGATGGCAACAAATTTCGAGACTAAAGTTTTTACCTGGATGTCATTAAGTAATGAGTAGAAAATCTCTATTTATTATAGTATTAAGTGGTTGTATCCTTTTTAGCTGTAATAAAGATGAAATTTATATACCGCAGGAACCTGATGATGTACTTCAGGTTCCTGCTAATTTTCCTCCTTTACCACAACAACCGGATTATCCAATTACTGAAGCTGGAGTAGCTCTTGGTAGAAAACTATTTTTTGATACTCGACTCTCTGGTAATAATCAGGTTTCTTGTGCAAGTTGCCACGTTCCATCTTTAGCTTTTACAGAAGGGAGCACGCTTAGTACTAAAGGAATCTCTGGAAATCCATTGCTGCGGCACGTACCAGCATTAATAAATCTTGCATGGGCCGACAATGGTTTATTCTGGGATGGAGGTTCGGCAAATTTGGAATCTCAGGCATTTGCTCCATTAGGACATAAAGACGAAATGTTTCAGAATTTGGATGAATTGGAAAAGGATTTGAAAAATGATCAATATTATCCTTTATTTTTTCAAGATGCATTCGATAGTCAGATTCGAATTAATTTGGTGATGAAAGCATTGGCGCAATATCAACGCACACTTGTTTCAGCAAATAGTAAATATGATTATGTGGTACGGGGAGAAAAGGATGCGGTTTTTAATGAAGTAGAAGAAAGAGGATTTCAACTTTTCAATCAAAAATGTGCAGCGTGCCACAAACCCGAACTCTTTACTGATAATGACTATCATAATAATGGTTTGGATGAAGATTTTACCGATGTTGGCGAGGATGAAATTTATTTAGGGAGATTTCGTGTTACGCGTAATCCCGATGATATTGGAAAATATAAAACTCCAACACTAAGAAATATTGCGGTCACAGGACCTTACATGCATGATGGCCGTTTAGATAACTTAAAAGCAGTTCTAGACTTTTATGCTACTGAAATAAAAGATTCTAAAACTTTAGATCCAATTTTGAAAGAAAATGGACGATTGGGAGTCGATTTAAATGAAGAAGATAAAAAAGCATTGATCGCATTCTTAAATACCCTAACAGATGAAACTTTTTTGAATAATGAAGAATTTACAGAGTACTAAATATACACTATCGATAATAATAATGTTTTGCTTCTCTTTAGTGAAAGCAGAAACATCAAAAGATTCTACTGCCGTATTCTCGAATTTCAATTTTGAATACGATGATTGTGATGTATGCGGCTGCGGTAGTAGTGGCGGTAGTATGGGTTACGGTACTATCGGAAATGGTGATTTTGCAGGCCTACGTTATATCCATCAACAATATAAATCTAAAGATGGAATTTATAATAATTCCCCATGGATCGATGAAAATTTTAATACGCTGCAAGCCTGGACACGAATTCCGGTAACTACAAAAATTAAAGTCAATGTAATTGTGCCTTACCATTTTCACAATCGTGAATTTGACGACGGAAGCACTCAGGATATTAATGGCTTGGGAGATATTAGTATTCTTGGTTTTTATAAGCTGATCTCACCAAAATTAGATGGATTTTTACCTGAACAACAAACAAAATTTAAACATAACCTTGAAGTTGGAGCAGGAGTGAAGTTACCTACAGGAGAATACAAAAGATCCAATAATGAGGGAAGTGTAAATCCAAGTTTTCAGGTAGGAACAGGAAGCTGGGATATTCTTTTGGCAAGTAACTATTCTATATCCTATAATAATTGGGGATTGGGAGCACTTGCGAATTATACTATTAAGACTGAAAACGAACAAAATTACCATTTTGGAGATCAGTTTACTTATGGCTTAAATCTTTACCGTAGCTTCATGACCATGAATGCAAAAACGTTTACGCCAATATCTATAACACCGATTTTGGGTCTTTCAGGAGAAGTTTTTGGGGAAAATGAAAGTTATGGTATGCCTGTTAAAGATACCAAAGGCGATATTTTATTTAGCCGAATAGGAGTCGAATCGAATTATGGTAAAATTTCAGGAGGAGTAAATCTTATGCTTCCTGTGAGTCAAAACTTAAATGCAGGAAATGTTGAAGCTAAAATGCGATTAGGAATCCATCTTAATTACGTATTGTAATTTCATAATATTGAATAAAAATAGCTGCTAATATTAATATTAGCAGCTTTTTCTATATAAAATCGTCTCCCAAATTTAGAAGGTTAGAATAAAAAGTTTTCTAACTTCTCTCTATTCTATTTTCTCCGTTCTAACCGCAAACTAAAAAAAGATCTCTCCACTGCGGTCGAGATGACACCGAAATTAATTTTTTAAAATAATAGTCTATCCTCTAAATTCTAACAGCGAAGCGATCTAACATCTAATTTCTAACTTACACTGTTTTCTGTACCACTTCAAAGACGCGTTGCCCATCACATTTAAGTGTTTTTGAAGGATATTTTAATAACAACGCATAATCATGAGTTGCCATTAAAATGGTGTTTCCGTTTCGGCTAATTTCTTGTAAAACCTGCATCACTTCAACAGAGGTTTGTGGGTCTAGATTTCCGGTAGGCTCATCGGCCAGGATTAATTCAGGGTCATTTAAAAGGGCACGAGCAATGGCAACACGTTGTTGTTCTCCACCAGATAATTGATAAGGGTATTTAAATCCTTTGGTTTTCATGCCTACTTTCTCTAAAACAAAATCAATTTTTTGATCCATATTGGCTTTGTCTTTCCAACCGGTAGCTTTCAGTACAAACAATAGGTTGTCTTTAATATTACGATCGGTAAGCAATTTAAAATCCTGAAAAACGATTCCTAATTTTCGTCTCAAATAAGGAATGTCTTTTTCTTTAAGTTTTCTAAGATTAAAGTCTACGATGCTCCCTTCACCTTCAGTTAGCGGCAAATCTCCGTAAAGCGTTTTCATAAAACTACTTTTACCGGTACCGGTTTTCCCAATAAGATATACAAATTCTCCTTTATTTACAGTCACATCAACTTCAGAAAGAATAAGATTCTCTCTTTGGTAGATAGCGGCATTTTTCAATTCAAGAACAACATTAGACATAGATCAAAAACTTTTCAGTATAAATAATTCAGGCTAAAAAAAACATTGCTAATTTTTCTAATCTTAATGATGTTTCAGCCTTAAATATTTGAAGTCGAAAAAGTGACTTCAGAATATAAAATTACGGGTAAATATACAGTTTTAGTGCACTGCGCAATTACTTTTTTTATCATTAACATAATTATAGTGTTTAAATCGCGTTTAGAAATAAAGCATTAAATTATCTTTGATCATCAAACTTAAAAAACTATAAATGACAACTGGCAAATCTTACCTATTTGTTGTTTTCTTATTCGTGGCCAGCCTTGGTTTTTCCCAGCAATCGGCCATTTACACCAATGATCTTGTAAAATTTAATAAGGCGTTAGAACTGTACAATAATGAGCAGTATCTGGCAGCCCAAAAGATTTTTGCAGATGTGAAAGAAGAAGCAACTGACGAGAAAATTCAAGGCGACTGTGCATACTATGTGGCTAATGCTGCTGTAAGGCTTAACCAGCCCGGAGCAGATGAACTTATGCAGCGCTTTGTTTCCCGATACCCTACCAGTACAAAAACAAATTCTGCTTATCAGGATGTAGCCACGTATTATTTTAATACCGGTAAATATCCACAAGCACGCAAGTGGTACGATATGGTAGACGAAAAGAGTATTAGCCGTGGCGACATGGATAAATATTATTTTAATAAAGGATATGTTTATTTTCAAACCGATGATCTAGATCAGGCTAAAAATTACTTTAACCGTGTTATCGATTCTAAAGAATATGGCGCGCAGGCAAAATATTATATAGGATACATGGCTTATGAGGCTAATGATTATGATCAGGCGAATCAATATTTTGATGAGGTAAAAGGTGATTCCCGTTATGGTAAAGAACTTTCTTACTACCAGGCCGACATGAATTTTAAGCTAGGGAATTTTGAGAAAGCGATACAGCTTGGTAAAGAGCAGCTTCCAAAATCTAATGTGATGGAAAAATCACAGCTTAATAAAATTATTGGGGAAAGCTATTTCAACCTTAAACAATACGATCAGGCAATTCCTTATTTAAAGGAATACGAAGGCGTAAGAAGAAAATGGAATAATACCGATTATTACCAATTAGGTTACGCGTACTATAAGCAGGGTGATTATGCCAATGCTATTTCAGAATTCAATAAAATTATTGACGGGAAAAACGCGATTGCGCAAAACGCATATTATCATTTAGCACAATCTTATTTAGAATCTGGCCAAAAACAGCAAGCTTTAAATGCATTTAAAAATGCCAGTGAAATGGATTTTGATGCGAAAATTAAAGAAGATGCGATGCTGAATTACGCAAAGCTGGGTTACGAAATAGGGAATAGTTACGAGAGTCCGTCGAAGGTGCTAATCACTTTCTTAGAAACGTATCCAAATTCGGCAAATAAGGCTGAAGCAGAAGAACTTTTAATTAATTCGTTTATAACCTCCGGGAATTTCGAAGAAGCGATGCAGCTTTTGGAAAATAACAGAAATTTTGCTGATAAAGTAGCCTATCAGAAAGTTGCTTATTACTACGGAATCCAACTTTACGAAGAAGGTGATTATAATGAAGCGATTAAGAACCTAGATAAAGCTTTAAAAGAACCGCGTGACCCAAAAATAACTGCAAAAGCAACTTATTGGAAAGCGGAAAGCGAGTTTAATGTGAATAAAATCGATGATGCAATTATCGGATATAAGGAATTTAGCGGAATGAGCGCCGCAGCCGGAACCGAAGAAAAAGCCGATTTAGATTACAATATTGGGTACGCGTATTTCAAGAAAAACGAATACGCACGTGCCATCGATTATTTTAAAAAGTATGCTGAAAATAACCAAAATGACATGGTTAAAAGAAATGACGCTTACTTAAGATTGGGAGATAGCTATTTTGTGAATAGCCAGTATTGGCCGGCAATGGAGTCGTATAATTCGGCGATCGCAAATGGTGTTAGTAATGCAGATTATGCAGCATTTCAAAAAGCAATTAGCTATGGATTTGTAGATCGTAATGAACGTAAAATTGAAGATCTTTCAGGATTTAATAGCAGTTATCCAAGATCTGCTTTTCGAGACGATGCGTTATACGAATTAGGAAATACCTACGTAGCTACCAATAATACCTCTCAGGCAATTTCAACTTACGATCGTTTGATTAGAGAAGTGCCGGGAAGCGCTTTGGTACCAAAAGCAATGTTGAGACAGGGATTAATTTATTATAACGGAAATGAAGGCGAAAAAGCCTTAAGCCGATTTAAAAAAGTAGTAAATGATTATCCAAATACTCCGGAAGCTATGGAAGCAGTTTCTACAGCTAGAAATGTGTATGTAGATTTAGGAAGAACCGACGAGTATGCAAGTTGGGTAAAGAATATCGACTTTGTTGAAGTAACCGATGCCGATTTGGATAATACTACTTACGAAGCTGCCGAAAATCAATATTTGGCAAATAATACTTCGCAGGCAAAATCAAATTTTGAAAAGTATTTAAAAAGCTTTCCTAACGGAATCCATGCCATTAACGCTAATTTTTATTTAGCAGAGATTCAGTATCGTGAAGGAGCAAAAGATGCGTCGGTTTCGCATTTTAAATATGTGATTGATAAACCGAATAATGAATTTACTGAACAATCCTTAGCACGACTTTCTCAAATTTATCTTGAAAAGTCTAAATATCAGGAAGCAGTACCATTATTGCAGCGTTTAGAAAAAGTAGCAGGGGATACCCAAAATACCATTTATGCACAGTCGAATTTGATGAAATCTTATGATGAGATGAATCAGCCTCGCGAGGCTGCAGCTTATGCAGATAAAGTGCTATCGAATACTGAAGCAGATAAACAGGCAAAAACAGATGCACAGCTAATCGTTGCGAGATCTGCAATTAAATCTGGTAATGAAGCTAAAGCGAAACAAGCCTATGCTGAAGTTCAGAAAACGGCAACGGGAGAATTAGCGGCAGAGTCTTTATACTATGATGCTTATTTCAAAAATAAAAGCAATAACTACGAAGCTTCAAATGCTGCAGTACAGATATTGGCTAAAGATTTCTCTGGATATAAAAAATGGGGAGCGAAAGGTTTAGTGCTTATGGCAAAAAACTTTTATGCTCTTGGGGATGCTTATCAGGCAACTTATGTTTTAGATAACGTAGTTAAGAATTTTGCCCAATATCCGGAAATCGTTCAGGAAGCAAAACAAGAGCTTTCTAAAATTAAAGCTGAAGAGGCTAAAACAAATTCTTCAGTACAAACCGGAAACAATTAAAATATAACCCAACAACAATTTAAGCAATCATATATGAAATTTGTTTCAATAAAAAGAAGCTTGTTTTTATGTCTGTTTTTAGTGAGCGGCTTTGCATTTGCTCAGGATCCAATCGACAGTGAAACAGTAACGGTGGTAAAACCATATTCACCATCGGTTAGGGAAGCTTCTAAAATAAAAGCGGTACCGGGAAAAGCCGATTCGGTAAGCACCACAAAAAGATCAGTAAAATATAACATTTTCTCTGTTCCGGTAGCATCAACCTTTACACCGGTAAAGGGTAGAGCAACCAGAGTAGAGCGAGAACGCGCACCAAAAGCGTACGATAATTATGCAACTTTAGGTATTGGGAATTACACTAATGTTTTAGCTGAATTCTATAGCAATATCGAAGTAAATCGTGATCAAAATTTTGGCGTTTATTTGCTTCATAACTCCTCGCAAGGAGGAATAGACGGAGTATTATTAGATAATAAATTCTATGATACATCGCTTAATCTTAACTACGGAAGCAAAGATCGTGACTTTGCCTGGAATACAGAACTGGGAGTAGAACATCAGTTATTTAACTGGTATGGTGTTTCTGACGCATTACCAATGACTGATTCTGAAATTCTTTCTATCGATCCTCAACAAAACTATTATTCAGTTTTTGGTGGCGGTAATATCGAATTTTATGATTCTTTCTTTAAAGGTGCAGATCTGGAAATTCGTCAAACCGGAGATGCTTCTGGAACTTCAGAACAAAAAATTGATCTAAACAGTACGCTTGAATTTAATATTTTAGATGAATTAATTACTACCGATGTTCAGGCTAACTTTGTAAATGGATCTACAGATAGATTTTATACTGCAGATATAGAAAATAAGTATAGCTTTTTAAACTTAGGAATTAACCCAAGCTTACTAATTTTGAGAAATAACCTAACTTTAAATTTAGGTGCTGCATTTTTCTATAGTTCAGATATAGAAAATAGTGATGGTAACTTTTATATCTATCCAAAAGTAACTGCTAGTTATAAACTGTTAGAAGATTACTTTACGCCTTATGCTGGGTTAGAAGGTGGATTAAAGCAGAATTCATATTACAACTTTGTGCAGCAAAATCCATATGTATCTCCAACGACTGCGGTAGCACCAACAGATAATCTATATAACTTCTATCTAGGAGCTAAAGGGAAATTAACCAATACTGTTTCTTATAATTTTAGAGGAGGTTATAATGCTGAAGATGTAAAGCCACTTTTTGTGAAAAATGCTTACGATCCTACCATAATGGAAGGCTATGCTTATGGAAATTCATTCGGAGTAGTGTATGATAATGTAAAAACGCTTTCGTTTTTTGCGAATGTAAGTGTAGATGTAAGCGATGATTTTAGATTAGGAATCACCGGAGAATTTTTTGATTATGATACCGATGTTCAGCAAGAAGCTTGGAATCTACCAACATATAACGCCGAATTAACCGCCGATTATCAGATCACAGATAAATGGTATGCAGGAGCTAATTTATTTTTGGTGGGGCAACGAGAAGCGATGAGTATTGTAGATAACCGACCAGTAGATGGCGGAATCGATAGAGAACCAATTACTTTAGATAGTTATTTTGATGCTAATACACATGTAGGATATCGAATTAACGATCAATTTACCGCATTTGTTAAAGGGAGCAACCTTTTAAATAATGATTATCAGCGATGGAGCGATTTTCAGGTTCAGGGCATTCAGATTTTAGGGGGTGTCACTTATAAATTCGATTATAATTAAGATTTAGTTATATAAGTAATAAAAGGCGATCAGGTTATCTGGTCGCCTTTTTTATTTTAAAAGACTATAAATATCTGCTATAATTCTTACAATCAATTTAAAAACTTCTTAGTTTTGCCTTACTAAATTGATAACAATAACAAAACATTGGATCACTAAAATTAACGAGGTTTGTCTGTTAATTTGTATCCAAATTTGTCAATAACGTAATAGAATTTAATGGCTAAAAAATTCAAACGAATTAACCGGGATCGACCTTATCTAAACATCCTGGACTTTCTTGTAAAAGAGAGAACATTCTTAGGGATTATCATGGTAGGAATTATCGTTGCGGGAATTTCTACTGGTTACGGTAGAGCAGCAATGTGGGTAGGTTTTTTCTTTGCAGCTTATGCGACCGTAGCAAACGACAGTATCCAATCTTTAGGAACTTTTATTGAAAGTAATAAGACACGAAAATGGTGGATTCTCTGGATTTTTGTAGGAAGTATTTTCTTAGTGACTGTCACCTGGAGTTTTGTTATTAATGATGGTGATGTTACTTACCAACGACTCTTAAATCCCGATGGTACTTCAGATTATCCACATCCAGATAAGTTTAGCTTCTTCCAGATTATTGCACCTTTAGTGTTGCTGATACTTACCAGAATGAGAATGCCGGTTTCAACCACATTCCTTATTTTAAGCGTTTTTAGTGCCGATACGTCCGGAATTACATCAGTTATAGGTAAAAGTTTATCGGGTTACGTAATGGCCTTTGTATTGTCTTTTGCGGTGTGGTATTTATCGTATAATGCCATTAGAAAGTTCTTTAAAAGCAGGAAAGCACATACCGGTTGGATGGCAGTACAGTGGATCGTTAGTGGTTCGCTTTGGGCCGTTTGGGTAATGCAGGATGGTGCTAATATTGCGGTATTTTTACCAAGACATCAAAGTGTATTTCAGTTTATCATATTTGCAACCACCATATTCTTAGGTCTTGGTTTGTTGTTCTATTTACGTGGAGATCGTATTCAGGAAGTGGTAAGCGAAAAATCAAGAATCTCAGATATTCGTGCAGCGACTTTGGTAGATTTAACCTATGTGATATTATTGATTTATAAGCTTTTTATCAGTACCGTTCCTATGAGTACTACATGGGTATTTCTTGGAGTTATTGGAGGTAGAGAAATCGCAATAAGTCTGGCTCGTAAGAAAAAAGGTAAAAAACATCGAAACAAAGCTTTCAGATTAATAGGAAGAGATTTTGCCTATGCCTTTTTAGGATTAATTATTTCTGTAGCGCTTGCCGCAGCAGCAAATAAGAGTATTCGCGATGCGATTTTCCAGGGAATAACAGGTTAAAAATATAATTAATTATTTCTAACACATATAATTTTAATCAAATGCACCTTAGCTGAGGTGCATTTTTTATTTTTACACTTATCTAAAATTAAACTATGCATAAATTTTTTACAATTTTAATATTAGCAATTGGTCTCTTTGCCTGTAATTCTAAACAGAAAGTAGATTTGATTGTAACTAATGCCAAAGTATATACTGTTGATGAGGGTTTTTCTATGGCTGAAGCATTTGCAGTGAAAGATGGCAAATTTGAAGCAATTGGAACTACTTCAGAAATTACTTCAAAATACGAGGCTCGGGAAACTGTAGATGCTGAAGGAAAAGCAGTATATCCAGGTTTTATAGATGCACATGCACATTTTTATCGATTGGGGCTTCAGCAGCAAATGGTCAATCTTGTTGGTACTAAAAGATTTGAAGATGTCGTAGCGAGAATCGTCGAATTTCAGCAAAAAAATGGAAAAGATTTTATTACCGGTGGCGGTTGGGATCAAAACGATTGGGAGAATAAAGAATTCCCAACCAAGGATACTTTAGATCGATTATTCCCCGATACCCCTATTGCTATAAGCCGAATTGACGGACATGCGCTTTTAGTGAATCAGGCTGCCTTAGACAAAGCAGGAATTACTACAGAAACTCCTTTTGAAGGAGGCGATATCGAACAGAAGAATGGTGAATTAACCGGGATAATAGTGGACAACCCTATGCAGTTAATTTTTGATGCTCAACCAAAACCTGGTTTAGAAGACATGTCGAAGGCACTTATGACTGCACAAAAAATGTGTTTCGAGTATGGTTTAACTACGGTAGTGGACGCTGGGATCGATCGTCCTGTAATCGAATTAATGGATAGCCTGCAGCAACACGATAATTTCAAGATGAGAATCTACGCGATGATTAGCAATACCGAGGCGAATCTCGACTTTTTTCTAGATAAAGAGCCTTATAAATCTGATCGCCTGAATGTGCGTTCGGTTAAATTTTATGGAGATGGAGCACTAGGATCTCGAGGTGCAGCTTTAAAGGAAGAATATAGTGATCGTCACGATCATTTTGGAGCCTTGCTTTCTCCTGTCGAGGATTTCAAAGATGTAGCTGCCAGAGTAGCAAAATCAAAATATCAATTAAACACGCATGCGATTGGTGATTCTGCAAATTACGTGGTATTAAAAACCTATGATTCTTTACTGAAGAATGATTCCGATCGCAGATGGCGTGTAGAACATGCACAAATAATTGATGACGAAGATTTTAAATATTTCAGTAAAAATATAATTCCTTCAGTACAACCAACTCATGCCACCAGTGATATGTATTGGGCAGAAGATCGATTGGGATCAGCACGATTACAAGAAGGCGCTTATGCGTATAAAAAGTTGTTAAACCAGTCTGGAATAGTAGCGTTGGGGACAGATTTTCCGGTAGAGCAGGTGAGTCCGTTTTTGACTTTTTATGCTGCGGTTACCAGAAAAGATACCAAGAATTATCCCGAGGGCGGTTTTATGATGGAAGAAGCGCTTAGTCGCGAAGAAACCTTAAAAGGGATGACCATCTGGGCAGCGTATGCGAATTTTGAAGAAAATGAAAAAGGAAGTATTGAAAAAGGAAAGTTTGCTGATTTTATCATACTTGACAAAGATATTATGGAAGTCGAAGCAACTGAGATCCCGAACCTAAAAGTGAAGGGAACTTATGTAGGCGGAGAAAAAGTATATTAAAAAAACAGAAAACAGTATCTTTGCTGAAATTAAAAAACTAAAAAATGGATAACGGAATATACGCTAAGTTTCATACTACAAAAGGTGAAATTTTAGTTGCATTAGAATACGAAAAGGCTCCAGGAACGGTAGGGAATTTTGTAGGTCTTGCTGAAGGGAATTTAGAAAACGAAGCAAAACCACAAGGAACACCATATTATGATGGATTGAAATTTCACCGTGTAATACCAGATTTTATGGTACAGGGAGGAGATCCACAGGGAACAGGTGTTGGCGGTCCTGGATACAAATTTGAAGATGAAATCCACCCAGATCTTGTGCACGATGCACCGGGGAAATTATCAATGGCTAATGCTGGTCCTGGTACTAATGGGAGTCAGTTTTTTATTACGCATGTAGAAACTCCATGGTTAGACGGTAAACATACTGTTTTTGGTAGCGTTGTAGAAGGACAGGATATCGTAAATAAAATTGCGCAAGGCGATAAGATTGAAAAGCTAGAGATTATTCGCGAAGGAGAAGCGGCTAAAAACTGGAATGCAGTGGAAAGCTTTCGTAAATTTAATGGTGCGAAAGCTGAGCGTGAAGCAGCAGCTAAAAAACAGCAAGAAGAATTGCTTGGTGAATTAGCACAAGGTTTTGAGAAAACGGAAAGTGGATTACGTTATAAAATTGAAAAACAAGGAGACGGTATAAAAGCAGAAAAAGGAAAAACTGTTTCTGTGCATTACAAAGGTCGTTTGGCAGATGGTACTGTTTTCGATTCTTCGTATAAGAGAAATGAGCCTATAGAATTTCCTATTGGTGTAGGTCACGTAATTGCAGGTTGGGACGAAGGTATTTCAATGCTGAAAGTTGGTGACCAGGCAAGATTTGTAATTCCTTCTCATCTTGGTTACGGTGAGCGTGGTGCAGGTGGTGTAATTCCGCCAAATGCAACCTTAATTTTTGATGTTGAATTGATGGATGTAAAATAATTCATGAAATCATAGAATAAAAAAAGGCTGTCGTTTGACAGCCTTTTTTTTATTCTATGATTTCAATTAATCCAAATTTGGTTGTGGAGTTAATCTTAAATAAGGTTTTACTTCTTTAAATCCTTTTGGGAATAAGTCTTTTGCATCTGCATTAGAAACCGCAGGACTAATTACCACCTCTTCACCATGTTTCCAGTTTGCTGGAGTGGCTACTTTATGATAAGCAGTTAATTGTAAAGAATCGATTACACGTAAGATTTCTTCAAAATTTCTACCAGTACTTGGTGGGTAAGTAAGCGTTAACTTTACTTTTTTGTCTGGATCGATAATGAAAACAGATCTTACGGTAGCTTTATTATCCTCGTTAGGATGAATCATCCCATAAAGGCTAGATACATTCTTATCTTCATCTGCTATGATTGGATAATTCAGCTTAACTTCCTGAGTTTCCTCGATATCTTTAACCCAACCTTTATGCGATTCTAAATCATCTATACTTAAAGCAATTGGTTTCGTGTTTCGCTTATCGAACTCAGCTTTGTAATTCGCTACAGTACCCAACTCGGTTGTACACACCGGTGTATAATCTGATGGGTGAGAAAATAAGATTCCCCAACTATCTCCTAGATAATCATAAAAGTTTATTTTCCCTTCAGTAGTTTCAGCATCGAAATTTGGTGCTGTATCACCTAATCTTATATTGCTCATAATTTCATCTTTTTTAAACCTATTCAAAATTAAAGAAAATCAAATTAATTAACCTATTAAATCTATAGGATAATTACTGTTTATGAAAAGTTTAACCTGCGCTTCATATTTCAGTAAAAAATTAGTTGAATTATATCAAATTTCGACTAGTTAAGCTTGTTTCCATTTAATATTGCAGCCGATGCTTGGTTTTTGGTCTTCAGAAACCTTATTGCCCGCCAAAATAGCGTCCATAGCATCTCTTAAATCTTTGCCTGTAACGGGTTTTTCATTTCCAGGTCTGGAATCATCTAACTGACCGCGATAGGCAAGTTCTAAATTTTCATCGAAAAGAAAGAAATCTGGTGTGCAGGCTGCATCGTAAGCTTTGGCTACGCTTTGATCTTCATCGTATAAATAAGGAAAAGTATAGCCTTCATCTTTAGCATTTTGCTTCATTAATTCAGGGCCATCCTGTGGATAGTTTTCCACATCGTTACTCGAAATTGCTACAATTCCGAATCCTTTTCCCTGATATTCTTCACCTAGTTTTGTGATTTCTTCGTTTACATGTTTCACAAAAGGGCAGTGGTTACAGATAAACATTATTAAAGTTCCTTTTGGTCCTTTTAGCGCTTCTAAATCGAAAGTTTTATCGGTAACGGTATCTGGTAATTCGAAAGCTGGTGCTTTTGTTCCAAGTTCCAGCATATTTGATGGTGTGCGTGACATATTTTTTACTTTAAATTTACAAATTTCTATTCTAGAATATTTAAATTTCCAGAGAAATACAAATGCTATGGAAATAAGTTGGAGAGACTTTGAGAAAGTAGATATGAGAGTGGGGACAATTATTGAGGTTATCGAATTCCCAGAGGCTAGAAAACCAGCCTATAAACTGAAAATCGATTTCGGTAAACATATTGGTTTTAAGAAAACCTCTGCCCAAATTACCACCAATTACAAACCAGAAGATTTAATGAACAAACAGATCATTGCGGTAGTTAATTTTCCTGATAAGCAAATTGCAAATTTTATGAGCGAATGTTTGGTTATGGGCGCCGTTGGCGAACATAATGATATCACGTTAATAGAACCTGGTTTAAATGTAGAAAATGGATTAAGAATTGGCTAAAATGGATTATTGATGTCTCTCGTTTTTCTCTTGATCTTCTAAGAGTTTTCTGATGTCTTTTTTGTTTCCGTAGATTACCATAATATCATCTTTATAGAGTTTTGTTTCTGCGGAAGCAACTCCTTTGATATTGGTGATTTTTTTCGTCGCTCCAAGATCGTTTTTACCTTCGGTGATTTTCATTGTGGTAAGAATTATCAAATTATAATCTTCCCTAAAACGAATATCTTTTAGCATCTTATCGTCGTATTGCTTAGGCACCTGAATTTCGATAATCCCGTAATCTTCGTTAAGCTCAAAACTGTCGATAACACCTCGCATGTTCAGTTTTTTAGCCCAACGTTCGGCAGTTTCTTCTTCAGGATGTATAATTTCATCTACACCCATCGCTTCCAAAACCATTTCCTGCAAACCTTGTTGTGCCCGGCTAATAAGTCTTTTTACATTCAGCTTCTTCATTAATGCAGTCGCCATTACGTTAGCACCCTTGTTTTCCCCAATCGCTACGACCACCACATCAGTATCTCTTAAAGGTAAGTTAGATACCGCGGCAGAGTCGGTTCCGTCAAGATTAATGGCATGCGTAATTTTATCTTTTATGGCTTCTATACGATCCATGCGTAGATCTACACCAATAACTTCATTATTTAGTGCGGTTAGCTTTTGAGCTAAGGATGAACCAAAATTTCCTAATCCAATAATGATATATTTCATAATGTTATTAGTTAATTAAAACTTCCTCTGTAGGGTATTTATAATTTAAGTGTTTTACATCGGCAAGGAATGCTGCCATAATCGTTAGCATGCTTACTCTACCGGCAAACATGGTTGCTACCAGTACTATTTTTGAAGCGCTGGAAAAACTTGCGGTAATTCCTAAACTTAATCCAACGGTACTATAAGCCGAGATACATTCGAAAGCAACATCCAAAAGGTGCATTTCTGGATCAAAATAAGAAATCATTAAAATCGAAAGACCAACAAAAAGCATCGATAAACTCATTATAGAAAAAGCTCGGCGCAAAGAGTTATGTGCAATTTCTCGGTTATAAACTTCTACACGATCTTTTCCTTTTGCTAAGCTTAAAAAGTTAAGCGTCGCGATGGCAATGGTGCTTGTTTTTATACCACCACCGGTAGATCCCGGTGAAGCTCCCACCCACATTAAAAACATAATGACCATGATGGTAGAAAAATTAAGCGCTCCCATGTCTACCGAGTTAAAACCGGCTGTTCTGGGAGTGGAAGACCCAAAAAATGATGCCGCTAACTTTCCAAAGAAGTTATAATCTTTTAAAGTATTGTTGTATTCAAAAAACATAAAAAATACCATTCCGCCCACCAATAGAACAGCAGTGGTAACCAGTACAATTCTTGAATTTAAATTTAAAACCCAAGGCATATTTACCGGCTGGTCTGGTCTTTTAAAACGCAGAAAATTCTTCTTTATAAAATACTTTCCGAATTTGTAGATATTCAAAACAATAGGAAATCCTAAACCACCTAAAATAAACAATACGGCAAGTATAATATGCAATGGAAAATTTAGGCGATATTCTGGTTGATACAAACTATATTCTAAAGTAGAGAAACCTGCATTACAGAATCCCGAAATTGTATGAAAAATAGAAAAGAAAACGCGATCCCCAACGGTATCAAATAATTTTGAATCCAGGCTGAAATAAATAAAAACAGCGCCAATAAACTCGAATATAAAGGTGATAAATATAATCTTTTTTAATGCTGAAAAAACTTCGCCAATGGTTTCAGAATCGGTTACATTTTTCATCATTAATTGATTTTCGTAGGAAGTACTTCCTCTAAAAAAGTAACTGAAATAGCTGGCAAAAGTCATAATTCCTAATCCGCCTAACTGGATTAATATTAAGAGAATGGATTGTCCAAATAGGGTAAAATAGCTTCCGGTATCAACCACAATTAAACCTGTAACGCAAACAGCGCTGGTAGATGTAAATAAAGCATCCAGAAAAGAAATACCGTCGTGCGTAGCTTTTGGTAGCATTAGACAAAGGGTGCCCAATAAAATTAATATAAAAAAGCTTAATATAAATAATTGCGCAGGGTTAATATCTTTCCGGTTTATCTTTAATTCGAATCGAGAAAGTTCCCGAACAAAATAAACGATAAGAACCAGATAGATCCAGCCCATTTTATTGAAGAATTCAAAGAACGTAATGTTTTCTCGTATTCCATCAATTTGAGCAAGTGCAAGCAAAGTAAAAAGACTGAAAATAATGGTATCAAAAACCTTTACTTTCTTATGAAATGTTTCGTTAGAGATAAAATATCTTACGGCTATCGAGGGAATTCCTAAAAGAAGAGCGATAAAATAAAACGTCCTTATTTCAACCTTAATAAATTTATCGTGTGAAAAACCTAAATCGAAAATTACCGCAACTACCGCAAAAAAGCTTAGCCAAAAAGAAAATCTTCTTAGGTACTTTAAAATCTTAAATTTACTCATACACTACTTAAATTAGGTAGTATTTAGTGGTTTCTAATAAGTGCTTAGAAGACCTTTAAATTCAGCGCAAGATAAATAGAAATGCAGAAATAGCGAGGAAGTTTGCTTTAAATAAAACCAAAATTTATTTCGAAACTCGGCTATAGGAGTAGAAATAAAAAGGGAGCGCTATAAAAAGAGCTCCCTATTTATCTAATTTGAGTTTTCAGGATTGTAGTTTTCTAACTTCTTCTTACATGTGATCACCAAAGAAAATGGCATTCATCAGTAATTTGTTGGTTCCGTACCAAAAAGCTCTAAAGTTAGTGTTATCTGTAAAATAGATGACGTTTCCTCTACCAAGACTGCCTTTTTTGAAAGGAACAGTGTTTTTAATTTCTTCGTTCTTTTCTTCACTTATATATCCACTCAATAACGGATCATTGGTATACTGGATTGGATTATTATAGCTTTGATCGTCTGCTTCAATAAAAGTAGTTGTATTTCTAAACAAAGCTAAATGATCGCTGGTATATCCAAAAGCTATAGGGTGGGAGCGATCCAATTTAGCTTCGAAAATAGCTCCACCAATTCCCTGTGCGCCATAAAAATCACGACGTTGCTCAAAGCTCACATTCTTAGCTTCTATATCACTACTTTTTATTTTTAAGTCAAGTAGTTTATTAGTGGTCAAAAATCTAGAAGCATTTCTATAAGCGATTAAAGTCCCGCCGTTTCTTATCCAGGTTTTAAGTTTTTCGGTATTACGCTCGTCTAGTGCAGATCTCCAACTATTCACTAAAATAATATCGGTGTAACGACTAAGATCGGCACGGCCAAAATTACGGGTATTCAATTTTGTGACTTTAATATCATAGCGTTGATCGAATAAATGCCAGATTTCTCCTGCATCGTAAGGAGTTATACCTTCACCAACGATAATCGCAATTTCCTGATTTTCTAACGGAAGGAAAAAACGACTTCCTAAATTAATTCCTGAAGTTAACCCTGTACCGACTGCATCGATTTCAATATTGGATGTTTCAGCAACATATTTTATAAAGTCGAAAAGCTCTTGTTTATTTAGCTTTTGATTCTGAACCGGGATCATAATACTTCCGTAGTCATATTTATTAGTTGCAGTTCCAAATTCCTGCATCGCCACTTTAGCTCGTAATCCTTTGTTTAAGATCATATTTAGCGCTTTTGGCGCATTGTAATCGTGCCATTCCATAACGTAAGCGTAATCGCTTTTTTCTACGGAGGGAATCTCTGGTTTTTCTAATGCTGAAATTTTATCTCCTGCATTTGCTAAAGAAGCGCTATCGGTATAATCTACATTAAAAGCTAATGGAAACGTCCAAGCTGAAATATCATAGAATAAGCTATCTTCAAAACTGGTTCTTTTTTCGAACATGGCTTCTACCAAACGATGCTGGCGTTGATTTTTCGGAATGATATAAGAAGAACCCGGTTTGTAGGTTTTTCCGTCCTCGGTAAATTCTTCTTCTACAGGGTGAATGTCAATTTGATGCCTTTTCATAATTTCAGCTAGATAATAAGCTGAATTTGCATCTTTGCTGCTCCCAAAAGCCCATTCTCCTTTGCCGGCAGAATTTCTGGCATTTTTATAAAAATCACGCTGATAATTCAACAATTTTACTCGCATGTTTTTAGCAGCTTCTAAAGTAGAAAGTGCTGCAGTAAATTGGTTTCTAATGGTAAAAGGAAAAGTTAATAATCCGTTATCGGTTTCCTGGGCGTGACCGCGAGAACTGGCTTGCTCGAATAAGATTCCGATACTTCCGTTGATGTCTGGAAATGTAGAGCCTTTTCCGTAGTAAAAATCATCGTAGCTTTCTTCAGTAAAATAAAAACTTCCTAATTTATCGAAAGCTTCAGCATGATAATTCCCAATTTCTCGAGTTAATTCCTGATTTAGATCTGGCGTTAGCGGATGTGTTCTTGATGGAATTCCCGGCTGAAAGAAAAATGAAGAATTAGAACCCATCTCGTGATGATCGGTTAGAATGTTAGGATACCAATCGTGAAATGTTTTGATTCTCGCTCTAGATTCTGGTAACTGTGCTGGCAGCCAGTCCCGATTAAGATCAAACCAGTAATGATTAGTACGCCCACCAGGCCAAACTTCGTCGTATTCGCGATCTTGTGGATCTGCATTAATATTGGCACTTCGATTAGTGTTTGCCCAGTATGCAAAACGTTGCAGACCATCTGGATTAAAAGAAGGATCAAATAGAATGATTGTGTTTTTTAGCAATTCTTGAATTTCTTCACCTTCGGCAGCAGCTAAATGATAAGCAGCAACTAAAGCAGCATTGGTTCCACTAGGTTCATTTCCGTGAATAGAAAAACCCTGATTTACGACAACCGGCATTTCTTTGATGTCCACATCTTCTGATCCTGCTTCAACTAAAGCTTTATGATTTTGTCGAATTTGATCTATGTTTTTAATGTTTTCTTCCGAAGATATTGTCAGTAATAATAAAGGTCTGCCTTCGTAAGTCGTACCACGATTTTCTAAGCTGATGCGTGGGGAAACTTCAGCAAGTTTAGTCATATAATTTACAAGGCGATCATGGCTTACATGCCATTGGCCGGGTACAAAACCGATAATATTCTGAGGTTTGGGGATTTCAGGATTATAAGTAATGTCTTTTGGTAAATAGTAATCGAGGCTTAAGGTATCGAAGTCTTGCGCCTGCGAAACAACTGAGAAAATTAGTAGTAAAAGCGTAATAACTCTGCTCATAATGTTATTTGGTTTGAGGTATGAAACAAAAAAACCGCTTCTGGTTGGGAAGCGGTTTGTAATTTATAGAAACTTTTTTTAAATATCATCAAAGCTAACATCGGTAAAATTCTCTGGAGCAGCTTTTGCTTCTACTGCACCGGTACCTTCGTAAGCTGGTTTGAAGTCTTTTTGGTGACGCTCACTAATTACCTCTTCACCTTTTTCATCAAGAATAAAATCTGTCATTTCCTGAAGAATTTCATTGAATCCTGCAAAATCTTCTTTGTAAAGGTAGATTTTGTGCTTCTTGTAATAGAAGGATCCATCATCATTTGTGAATTTCTTACTTTCTGTGATAGTTAAGTAGTAATCGTTGGCACGAGTCGCTCTAACATCAAAGAAATAAGTTCTTCTCCCTGCTCTTAATACTTTAGAGAATATTTCTTCTTTCTCCATCAATCCCTTGTCGCTCATAAAATAAAATTCTTTAAATGGTTTAGTATAGTTGACTTCAAAAATCTAAAAAAAATTAACATTTTACAAGAAATTTTCACATTTCTTTCTCATTTAACTGTTTTGCGTACAGTTCTTTATAATAGCCTTCTTTTTTAATTAGCTCATCGTGTGTGCCCTGTTCTACAATTTCGCCATCTTCAAGAATAATTATTCGGTCAGCATTTTTAGCTGAAGAAATCCTGTGGCTCACAATAATTGTTGTTTTTTCTCTCGAAATCTGGAACAGATTGCTAAGTATAGCTTCTTCAGTTTCTGTATCTACTGCTGAAAGACAATCGTCAAATAACAAGATTTGTGGATCCTGAATAATAGCTCTTGCGATCGAAACTCTTTGTTTTTGTCCGCCAGATAAGGTGATTCCGCGTTCTCCAAGAACAGTTTCGTATCCTTTGCTAAATCCTTCGATGTTTATGTGAACAGAAGCCGTTTTTGCAGCTTTTACAACTTCCTCGTCGGTAGCGTTTGTTTTTCCGAACTTGATATTATTACCAATAGAATCACTAAATAGAAAAGCATCTTGTGGAACATAACCAATGCTGCGTCTTAGATTATCTAAATTTAAGTTCTCAACATTTTTACCATCTATTTCAATAGCACCTTTATCTACATCGTAAAGACGCCCAATAAGATCGAGCACGGTAGATTTACCAGAACCTGTTTTACCAATAATCGCTAAAGTTTCTCCCTGGTTCACTTCAAAAGAGACATTTTTTAAGGCGGTTATATTAGTATCATCATAAGTAAAGGTCACATTTTTAAAGTTGACTTTACCTGTTATTTCGTCTTCGGTTTCTTTATGATTTTTAATTTCTGGCTCACTATCTAAAAATTCGTTGATACGTTCCTGTGAGGCTTCAGCTTGTTTTACTAAAGAAGTAACCCAACCAATAGAAGCTACCGGCCAGGTAAGCATATTTACATAAAGTAAAAATTCTACAATAATGCCAAGATTATCAATTTGCCCGGTAATATATTGTCGCCCGCCAACGTAGATTACAAGTACATTACTAATACCAATAAGTAACACCATAAGCGGGAAAAAGAATGCCTGAACTTTTACAAGATCAATATTCTTATCTCGGCTGGTATTCGAAAGATCGGTGAAATTATCGTCGGTTTGCTGCTCTAATCCGTATGATTTGATAACCGCAATTCCGCTAAAACTTTCCTGTGTAAAGGTGTTTAATTTAGATAAATACTGCTGAACAACCGTACTGCGCTTTTGTATCGAAACACTAAGTTTATAGATAGCAAAAGAAAGTATTGGTAGAGGAATTACCGTATATAGCGTTAAAATTGGTGCGGCCCGTATCATAAAGATTAATACCACAATAGTTGAGGTAAGCGTGGTTACCGTATACATTATCGCAGGGCCAAGATACATTCTTACTTTGGTAACATCTTCGCTAATACGATTCATTAAATCGCCGGTACGATTCTTCTTATAGAAATTAAGTGATAATTCCTGATAATGTTTAAAAACCACATTTTTTAGATCATACTCGATATGTCTGGAAACGACGATAAATGTTTGTCGCATTAAAAAGGTGAAAAATGCGGAAATTAGGGTAGAACCAACCAGCAATAAAATATTCTTAATAAGCTCTGCTTTTAACGCATCATAGTTGGTAAGTTCTCCATTAACATATTGCTCGATAGCATCGGTAGAATTACCAACAAGTGGAATAAAATATAGTCCGAATATCCTCGAAATAATGGTAACCACTAATCCAATTAGCAATTTCCACTTGTATTTTAGAAAGAATTTATTGAGTGTTCTTAAATGTTTCATCTTTAAAATAGATCTCTTATTTTTAAGAATATGATATTTTAACCATTATTTAATGATGTGAAATTAAAATATTCTTATTTTTGCAGCGTCATTTTTATGAAATTCAAAAATGACATTAATTTTAAAAACCCGCAAATTATGCAAGTTGATGTTTTAAATGCTAAAGAACTTAAAAAAGCTGCACCAGTGTTTGGACAGCTTTCGTTCGATAATCATGAACAGGTTGTATTTTGTAACGACAAAGATACAGGATTAAAAGCAATAATAGGTATTCATAATACAGTTTTGGGACCGGCTCTTGGTGGTACAAGAATGTGGAATTACACCAGCGAATGGGAGGCATTAAATGATGTATTACGTTTATCTCGCGGGATGACATTTAAAAGTGCAATTACTGGTTTAAACCTTGGTGGAGGTAAGGCGGTAATTATGGGTGATGCAAAAACTCAGAAGACGCCAGAGCTAATGAGAAGATTTGGTGAATATGTAAATTCTCTAAGCGGAAAATATATAACAGCCGAAGATGTTGGTATGGAAACTTCAGATATGGATATCGTAAGAGATGTAACTCCTTATGTTGCCGGAATTTCTGAAGAAAGAGGAGGAACAGGAAATCCTTCACCAGTTACCGCTTACGGTGTTTTTATGGGAATTAAAGCCGCCGCTAAATATAAATTTGGTACAGATGAACTTGAAGATCGTACAGTATTAGTACAGGGGATAGGTCACGTAGGTGAAGCTTTAGTTGAATATCTAACAAACGATGGCGCTAAAGTCTATATTACAGATATTAGCGAAGAACGTTTGCAAGAAGTACGTAATAAATACGGTGCAATTATTTTTGATGAAGCCGATATTTATAGTGCACAAGTAGATATCTACGCACCATGTGCTTTAGGAGCTACAATCGATGATGAAACTGTAAATCGTCTAAACTGTAAAGTTGTTGCCGGAGCGGCTAATAATCAATTGGCAGATGAGGTGAGACACGGGCAGATTTTAAGAGAACGTGGAATTGTTTATGCACCGGATTTTTTAATTAATGCAGGAGGAATAATCAATGTTTATGCTGAATTAGAAAAATACAGCAAACAAGAAATAATTTCTAAAACAGAAAATATTTATAATACCACCTTGCAAATCCTTGAAACAGCGGCAAAAGAAGACATGACGACACATTTTGCAGCGCTTAAAATAGCGAAGCAAAGAATAGATGATAGAAAAAAATCAAGTTTGAAGTAGCCAGAATCAAAATATTGATATTTTTGCAGGGCGAAAGAATAATCTTTCGCCCTTTTTAAATTCTAAAAAAGTTCTTTTACAATTATGTTGACAAGAAGACATATTCGAGTTAAGGTAATGCAGTCCTTATACGCATTCATCCAAAGTGAAAATGATAATCTTGCTAGCGAGGAGAAATTCCTGCTAAAAAGCATGGAAGAGATGTACGATCTTTTTCTGCTTCAGCTAAGTTTGTTTATCGAAATTAAAGCACACGCCCAAACTTTTTTAGAGCGCTCCCAGCAAAAACATCTTGCTACCCAGGAAGATAAAGATCCAAATAGAAAATTTGTTCAGAATAAAGTTTTTGAAATTTTAGAGCAAAATACGCAATTGGAGCAGTTAATCGACGACCGTAAGCTTAACCACTGGAAGTTTGATGATGAGTATATCGCAATCCTTTGGGAAGAGATAAAGAAAAGCGAAGTTTTTGCCGATTATATGGAAACTCGTGACAATTCTTTTAAAGAAGATAAAGACTTTGCTGTAGCGATCTTCAAAAAAGTAATTGCGCCTAATGACAAGATCTACGATTATTTTGAGGATAAGAAACTTACGTGGTTGGACGATCTTCCGATAGTAAATACTGCGGTGGTAAAAATGCTTCAGAAGCTTAAAGAAACAGCAGATACAGAGGATAAGCTTCCAAAATTGTTTAAATCTGTAGATGATAAGGACTTTGCCGTAAGTCTTTTCAGAAAAACATATTTAAAAGATGGCATGCTTTCTGAAGAAATGCAGGGAAAAACACCAAATTGGGATAAGGATCGAATTGCAGAGATCGATACCATCCTTATCAAATTGGCGATTTGCGAATTTTTAGAATTTTCTTCGATTCCGGTGAAAGTAACAATAAACGAATATCTGGAAATTAGTAAGGAATATAGTACTCCAAAAAGTAGTATTTTTATAAACGGAATTCTGGATAAGCTTTCTAAGGAGTATAAAAACGACGGAAAACTAAATAAAATGGGGCGTGGCCTTATGTAGTCTAGATTTTTTCTTAATTTTAAACCTTAAATAATTCATATTATGAAAAAAGGAATTTTATTAATAGCAGCGGTGGGAACAATGTTCTTTACATCCTGCAAAGACAGTGGTAGTAATGCTTCAGAAAAAGTGAAGGCTGAAAATGTTGATGCAGCAGCAGCCAGAGACTCTAAAGCAACTGTGTATCCTGAGTTATCTTTTGATGAAACTGAGTTTGATTTTGGAAACATACCACAGGGAGATCCAGTAGAACATGTATTTACCTTTACCAATACTGGTCAAGCACCTTTAGTAATTACTAATGCGAAAAGTACTTGTGGATGTACAGTGCCAGATTATCACAAAAATGAATCTATCGAACCAGGAGAAACTGGTGAGGTTCTCGTAAAATATAATGGATCTGGTAGAGGACAAGTACAAAAAACAGTAACAATTTCTGCAAATACAGAAAACGGACAAGAGAAAATTAAAATTAAAGCTTTTGTCGAAACCCCAGAAAACGCAAGCTAAAAGCGAGAATTACTATATATGGAGCAAATACAACAGTTTCTTCCTTTAATCTTAATGTTCGCGGTCGTGTATTTTTTTATGATACGCCCGCAAATGAAAAAGGCTAAACAGGAAAAGAATTTTATTAAAGAATTAAAAAGAGGAGATCGAATAGTTACCAAAAGCGGTATGCACGGTAAAATTATCGATTTTAGTGATAAAAATAATGCGGTAATTATCGAAACTGGCGCAGGAAAAATCACTTTCGATAAATCTTCGATTTCAAATGAATTGAGCCAAAAGCTTAACGAGCCGGCTAAACCTGTAAAAGAAGAAAAGAAGAAATAATTCAATTTATTTCGAATAAATAAAAATCCCTTCAGGAATAATTCTGAAGGGATTTTTTTATGCTGAAATTTCTTTAAAATGAATTTCTTAAAAACAGTGTCAAATTATCGAATCTTAATTTTTGGCATTAAGTTCGGCGATTTTTAAAATTACTTCAGTCGCTTTGACCATACTTTCTAATGGCACATATTCGTATTTTCCGTGGAAATTGTGACCGCCGGCAAAAATATTAGGGCAGGGAAGTCCCATAAAGCTTAGCTGAGATCCATCAGTACCACCTCTTATTGGTTTTATGATTGGCTTTACTTCAACTTCTTCCATTGCTTGTTTCGCCAACTTTACGATATGCATCATCGGTTCAATCTTTTCACGCATATTGCGGTATTGATCTTTTACTTCAACATTAACGCAGTCACTTTCGTATTGTTTGCATATTTCTATACCTAGATCTGCAATTACTTTTTTACGTGCTTCGAAATGCTTTTTGTCGTGATCACGAATTATATAATGCAGAATCGTTTCTTCTACATCACCTTTAATATTGCTAAGATGGAAAAATCCCTGTCTACCTTCAGTATGTTCGGGAGTTTCTAATCGTGGTAAGGAATTGATAAAATCCTGAGCGATATACATGCTGTTTACCATTTTGTCTTTCGCATAACCGGGATGGACGCTCTTTCCTGAAATGGTAACTTTGGCGCTGGCAGCATTAAAATTTTCGTATTCTAATTCACCAATCTGGCTTCCATCCATTGTATACGCCCAATCGGCTCCAAATTTTTTGACATCAAATTTATGTGCCCCTCGACCAATTTCTTCATCTGGAGTGAAACATACTTTTATAATGCCGTGTTCAATTTCAGGATGATCAATAAGATATTTCATCGCAGTCATAATTTCAGTAATTCCTGCTTTATCATCGGCTCCTAAAAGCGTGTTTCCGTCTGTAGTGATAATGGTTTGTCCTTCGTATTGCTTTAAATCCTCAAAGTATTCCGAAGAAAGAATAATATTTTTTTCAGCATTTAAAATGATATCACCACCGTCGTAATTTTCTATAATCTGCGGATTGATATTTGCGCCGTTAAAATCTGGTGAAGTATCAAAATGAGAAACAAAACCTATAATTGGCGTTTCCTCCTCTATATTTTTAGCTAAAGTAGCCATAACATAAGCATTCTCGTCGATACTCACGTTTTGCATTCCCATTTCTTCTAGTTCTTTAGCCAATTTATTGGCGAGAATCCATTGCTTCTCGGTGCTGGGAGTACTGTCACTTTCAGGGTCACTTTGTGTATCGATACTAATGTAGCTGATGAATCGATCTAAAACTTCTTGTTTATTGATCATATTTTTTGGTGTTAGTTGTCTAAAATTGGTTGATTTCTCGAAGTTATTCCTGAAATAAATTCTGAATAAACTCCTTAGGTACTTATTGGTAAACTATTTTTTATTTCAAGGCTTGTCTCGAAACATCGAATTTCGATTATAGATTCAAAATTAGCGAATTGGCTATCGGGTGCAAAACCTTTTAAGATTTAGTGTGTTCATTTTTACAATTCATTTATTTTTGCACAAACCAGCCGTTTATGTATAAGTCCTTAATTCGTCCGATTCTTTTTAAATACGATCCAGAGACGATTCATCATTTCGCTTTCAACAGTATAAGAAACCTGAATAAAATTCCGGGTGTTTCTCCAATTTTAAAATCGAAATTCAGTAATAATGATCCGCGTTTGGAGCGTGAAGTTTTTGGGTTGAAGTTTAAAAACCCTGTAGGATTGGCAGCGGGCTTTGATAAAGATGCGAAATTATACAAAGAATTATCGAATCTTGGTTTTGGATTTGTAGAAGTGGGCACGGTAACTCCTAAACCACAACCCGGTAATGAGAAAAAAAGGATGTTCCGGTTAAAAGACGATCAGGCTATTATCAACCGTATGGGTTTTAATAATGGCGGAGTTGAAGAAATGATTCAACGTCTTAAAAAGAATGCCGATGTACTTATTGGTGGAAATATTGGGAAGAATAAAGTAACGCCAAACGAAAAAGCTGTTGAAGATTATAAGATTTGTTTTGAAGCCTTATTCGATTACGTAGATTATTTTGTAGTGAATGTTAGTTCGCCAAATACACCTAATTTAAGAGCGCTACAGGATAAAGAACCATTAACGCACTTGCTTAAAACTTTAATGGATCTAAACATCGCTAAGCCAAAGCAAAAGCCAATATTGCTAAAAATTGCACCAGATCTTACCGATTCTCAGTTATTAGATATTATTGAAATTGTGCAGGAGACCAAAATCGACGGCGTTATTGCAACCAATACCACCATAAGTCGCGAAGGATTAGTTTCTGAACATAAAGATGAAGCTGGTGGTTTAAGCGGAAAACCCTTAACCAAAAGATCAACAGAGGTGATTCGATTTCTTTCAGAGAAAAGCAATAAGTCTTTCCCTATTGTTGGTGTGGGTGGGATTCATAGCGCAGATGATGCTATCGAAAAGTTAGAAGCCGGGGCAAGTTTAGTACAATTGTATACAGGATTTATTTATGAAGGACCTGCGCTAATCAAAGCCATTAATAAAAAGATCCTCGAAAAGTATCCAAAATCATAATTTTAAAAATTCTATTCAAGATTAAAATTAAAACCATTTGCTAGAACAGCTTATACCTTTTTTTACGGCTACAATCTTACTAACCTTAGCACCCGGGCCAGATAATATTTATGTGTTAGTGCAGGGCATGGTGAATGGTAAGAAACACGCAATCATCACGGCTTTGGGTTTGGTTTCAGGTGTATTAGTGCATACCACTTTGGTGGCCTTTGGAGTTTCAGCAATTATTAAGCAATCGGAAAGCATATTCTTAATTATTAAATGTTTTGGCGCTGCATATTTGTTTTACCTCGCCTATAAAGTTTTTAAAAGCGATCCAAATATTGCTTTTTCTGCGGAAGGAATTCAGCAAAAAAGTCTGTTTGCTTTATATCGACAGGGATTTATAATGAATGTGCTAAATCCTAAAATTACGATTTTCTTTTTAGCATTACTACCGGGATTTTTGTGGGAACCAGAAGGGAACACGGTAATTCAATTCTATATTTTGGGATTACTTTTTATGCTTCAGGGATTTTTGATTTTTGTATTAGTAGCGATTTTAGCCGGAAGCATTTCACGATATCTTCAAAAACATCAAAATGCGGGGGTCGTTTTAAAATGGACTCAGATCGTGGTTTTTATCGGAATAGGGATTTTTATTCTTCTGTAGTTAATATTCCATTTTTATTGAAAAGAGTATTTCAATATTCACATCATTTTAATATTTCTGAATAAGATTTAGATTTCGTAATCAAAATCTAAAAGGTATCTTTGGGAATATGGGAGAGATTAAACTTATCGAATGTCCTAGAGATGCAATGCAGGGAATTAAAGAATTTATTCCTACGGAAGCTAAAGCAAGGTACATCCAATCCTTATTACAGTGCGGTTTTGATACCATCGACTTTGGTAGTTTTGTTTCTCCAAAAGCTATTCCGCAGATGCGAGATACTGCAGAGGTGCTTTCTAAGCTTGATCTTAGTAGAACCCAAAGTAAATTATTGGCTATCGTTGCGAATACTCGCGGAGCTGAAGATGCTTCTCAATTTCCTGAAATAGATTACCTAGGATATCCATTTTCAATTTCAGAAAATTTCCAAATGCGTAATACGCATAAAACCATCGAGGAGTCTGTTGATATTCTAAAAGAAATATTAGATGTTGCAGCGAGGTCTAACAAAGAAGTTGTGGCATATTTATCTATGGGATTTGGAAATCCTTACGGTGATCCCTGGAATGTGGATATTGTGGGAGAATGGACCGAGCGACTTTCGAATATGGGCGTAAAGATATTGTCGCTTTCGGATACGGTGGGAACTTCAACAGCAGATGTGATTAGTTATCTTTTTTCAGAATTGATTCCGAAATTTCCTAATATTGAGTTTGGTGCGCATTTGCATACAACACCAAGCACCTGGTTTGAGAAAGTTGATGCTGCCTTTACTTCAGGTTGCTATCGTTTTGATGGAGCGATACAGGGATTTGGCGGATGCCCAATGGCAAAAGACGAACTTACCGGTAATATGCCTACCGAAAAAATGGTTTCCTACTTCAACACAAAAAAGCAAAATTCAAATATCAGAATGGGTAGTTTTGAGGCTTCTTTTAATAAGGCTACAGAAATTTTCAGTAAATATCAATAATGATATTTTAACTTTTCTTCTTATCATTGCCATCTTCAATTTATAATTTCTGTTTTGAAAATCAGTTTCTTAGGAATTTTCCTACTTTTTATCAATTTTTCTTCTTTAGCGCAGTCTGATTATTCTAATCAGATGAAAGCAGATTCAGTATTGTATTATCTGGAGCAAGCTAATAAATCTTTATTTAATGATTTCGATGAGGCGATTGTCGGTCTAAAAAAGTGTGATGAGTTTGTAAAAGATCTTGATGATCCTAAACTTAAGGCAGAAATTATTCGAAAGTGGGCTATCGCGTATTACGTGAAAGGAGTTTATTATAAGTCTCTAAAAGATTTTTTAAAGGCTGAAAAAATATACAGATCGATAGATGACTATGAAGGTATCGGAAAATGTTTAAATGGTCTTGGCCTTATCCAGCAAGGTATGGAGCGACACAATATTGCCATTGAATATTTTCGCCAGGCAATTGAATATTACAATCAATCTGAAAATAAATACGCAGCCGCACCGGCGGTGATCAATATCGGTGTATCTAAATTACAATTGGGGCATTTGGATGATGCCAAGGCAGTTCTGGATAGTGCGCTAATTATGTCTAGAGCAGCAAATAGAAAAGATATTGAACACTTAACGATGAATCACCTGGGAGATTTAGCGTATCAAAAGGAAGAAATTTCTACCGCAATAAATTACTTCGATAGTGTATTGAATGATAAATCTGCACCAAATAACTGGGAGAAATCTTTCGCATTTTTCGGTTTAGCAGAGAGTTACTTTTATTTGGGGAATTTGGCTAAAGCTGAAAGAAATGCACTTGAAGCTTTAAATTTTGCTGAAATAAACGATTCGTTTTATGAGTTAGAAAAAATTACAGGAATTCTTTTCAATATCTACGAGCAAAAAGGAGAATCAAATAAAGCGTTACAATATTCGAAACAGCATAATATTTATGGGGATTCGCTATACAATCAAAAGCGTTTAAGATCTATCGATCTTCTTAATTTGGAAAGTAAAGAAGAGGATAATCGTAGGTTGCGATTGGAAAGAATGGAGAAGGATAGACAACTTTCCCGTAATAAATTAATCATTGCTATTCTACTTGGCGTTGGTGTTGTGCTGAAGGTTATTTTATTTTTCAGGATAAAAACGTATCGACAAAAAGAGAAATTTAGAAAAACAGTAGAAGAGAAGAACGAATTAATCGTTCAGAAAAACGAATTAATTACAGAACGTAATAAAGAGCTGGCCAATCTTAATAAAAGCAAGGATCGATTATTTTCAATCTTGTCTCATGATTTAAAGTCGCCTATTGGTTCTATTCAGAAATTGCTTGAACTTATTAAAATAGGCGAATTCTCTGAGAAAGAACAAGCAGAGCTGCTTGACGAAATGCTTAAACAGGTATCGGCAACCTCTACCATGCTGCAAAATTTATTGCAATGGGCTAATTCGCAATTAGAAGGTTCTAAAATGCATTTGGAAGAAGTGGTGCTACCAAAAAGAGTGCGAGAAATTATGGAAGCTCATTATTTGGTAGCGAAATCCAAAGACATTCAGATAAAACACGATATACCGGCGAGTTTAAGTGCTATTATTGTTGACAAAGGTCATTTATCTATCATACTTCATAATTTAGTAAGTAACGCCATAAAATTCACACATCAGCATAAAGAAATTAAAATCCATTACGAGGAGGATGAAGAGTTTGTTTATTTTAAAATAAAAGATGGTGGCGAGGGGATTTCTGAAGAGCGAATAGCGCAAATACAAAATTTTAATACCCAGTTAATGTCTGAATTAGGCACAAATATGGAAACCGGAACGGGTATTGGGTTGCTATTAGTAAAGCAATTTTTAGAAATGAATAATGCAACTCTCGATATTAAAAGCTATACCAATGAGGGGTCAGAATTTATTATTCGTTTCAGAAAAAAGACAGATTAATGATTTATTCACTTTAGCCTAATGCATTCTGCCTAAAACTGTGTATATTTGCATGCAATTAAATTCTTAATTGCCATGATTGCACACGAATCCAAAATTCTGGGAGAAGGGCTAACATATGATGATGTTCTTTTAGTCCCTGCCTTCTCTGAGGTTTTACCGCGCGAAGTAAATATCCAGACAAAATTTACCAAAAACATTACGATCAACGTTCCTATTGTTTCAGCAGCGATGGATACCGTGACAGAATCTCGTATGGCGATTGCCATGGCTAGAGAGGGAGGTATAGGTGTTCTACACAAAAATATGACGATAGAGCAACAAGCTTTAAAAGTGCGTAAAGTAAAACGTGCTGAAAGCGGTATGATTATCGATCCTGTAACCTTGCCAATTTCCTCTACTGTACAAGATGCTAAAGACTTGATGAAAGAGCATAGCATTGGTGGTATTCCTATCGTTGATGATGAAGGAAAGCTAATAGGTATTGTGACTAATCGTGATCTAAGATTCGAGAAGCATAATAAGCGTCCTATTGCTGAGGTGATGACTTCAGAAAATCTTGTAACTGTTGCAGAAGGAACATCCCTAGATCAGGCAGAAGATATTCTTCAGGAAAATAAAATTGAAAAACTTCCGGTAATCAATAAAGATAAAAAACTGGTTGGTTTAATCACTTTTAGAGATATTACTAAATTAACTCAGAAGCCTAACGCTAATAAAGATAGCTACGGAAGATTAAGAGTTGCTGCGGCAATAGGAGTGACCGGTGATGCTGTAGAAAGAGCGGAAGCACTTTACAATGCAGGCGTCGATGCAATTATCATTGATACCGCACACGGTCATACCAAAGGAGTAGTTTATGTCTTGAAAGAAGTGAAAACTAAATTTCCTGAGTTAGAAGTAGTGGTAGGAAATATAGCCACTGGAGATGCCGCTAAATATTTAGTAGAAGCAGGAGCTGATGCTGTAAAAGTAGGAATAGGGCCAGGTTCTATTTGTACAACTAGAGTTGTAGCCGGTGTTGGTTTTCCTCAATTCTCTGCAGTGCTTGAAGTTGCAGCAGCGATTAAAGGTACAGGAGTGCCTGTAATTGCAGATGGCGGTATTCGTTATACAGGTGATATTCCAAAAGCTTTAGCTGCAGGTGCAGATTGCGTAATGCTTGGTTCACTTTTAGCAGGTACTAAAGAATCCCCGGGAGAAACTATTATTTACGAAGGAAGAAAATTTAAATCTTACCGCGGAATGGGATCTGTAGAAGCAATGAAAAAAGGTTCTAAAGATCGTTACTTCCAGGATGTAGAAGATGATATTAAAAAACTAGTTCCTGAAGGAATTGTTGGTCGTGTACCGTACAAAGGAGAGCTAGAAGAGAGTATTCATCAATTTGTAGGAGGCTTAAGAGCCGGAATGGGTTACTGTGGAGCTAAAGATATAGAAGCTTTAAAAGAACATGCTAAATTTGTGAAAATCACCTCTTCAGGTATTCACGAAAGTCATCCTCATGATGTTACGATTACCAAAGAATCTCCAAACTATAGTCGATAAGTTTTTTTATTATTAGATATAAAAAAAGCCCGCAATTGCGGGCTTTTTTGTTTTATTCCTGCAAAATTTTAGTTTGAATTTGCATTATTACTATCTGCAGAAGGTTGCGTAGTATTTACTTCTTCTATCGATATTCCTAATTTTTCCATTACTTTTTCGGTAATATCACTTCCTTGTTGTGAGTATGCTAAAGCACCACCGCCGGCATGGAAGATTTGTGTGTAACCTTCTTCGTTAATCACTTCTTGCATTACAGCGTCGATCTTTTTGTATAATGGTTGGGTAAGTTCATTACGCTTCATTTGCATCATTACCTGTGAGCGTTGGCGAAATTGTTTAATTTCGTTCTCTAAACCAAGTATTTGATTTTCACGTTGTTTTTTAACGTCTTCAGTAAAAACAGCCGTGCTATCCTGATAATTCTTTATAAGGCCTTCGTAAGATTGTATCGCATTTTCAACATCGGTCTGTAAAGACTCGTTATATGCTTTAACTCCGTTATTTATATCATTGATTTCAGGCATTTTAGATATAATATATTCTGCATCTATAGTGCCTATTTTACTCTGTGCGTTAGCGGCTATTGCTAAAAATAAAAATGTAATTAATACGCTAAATTTCTTCATTTTTTGTCTCTTGTTTTGCGCAAATATAATAGGGAGTAGTAATAAAACATAGAAATTTTTGCGAAAATGGTACTTTGTGTTACTTCAAATTAGTTTCACTTCAGATTATATTCAGTAAAAAACAAGCACTGCTTGATAATCAGTAATGTTATATCTTGCAGAACCTCTAGGAATTCTTATTTTTGCTCCACTTAATAAGAAATTTCAGAAAAAAACGTTTTTACTGAAGTTGAAAGAATTGTTTACCTGGTTTGAAAATAGTATTTAAAGCAATTTTTATAAGCTTTATATTGGTTTTGGTGATTTCTTGTGATCTTTTTAAATCTCAGGATGACCGAAAGGTAGTGGTGCGGGTAAATAATTCTTATTTGTATGAAGAAGATATAGCAGATCTTGTAGGCGATGGGATATCTAAAGAAGATAGCTCGATTATCGTAAACGGTTATATAAATCGTTGGGCAACACAGCAATTGCTTATAGATAGGGCTAAATTAAATCTCCCTGAGGAAAAGCAGCGCGAGTTTAATGATTTAGTAGAGAATTATAGAAATGAGTTGTATACCAATGCGTACACCGATGCTATAGTTTCACAAGAATTAGATTCTGTCTTTAATGATTCGGTAATTTCAGACTATTATTTAGAGCATAAAGAAACCTTTAAATTAAGTCAGGATCTCGTTAAATTGCGATATATAAATTTAGAGGCGAATAATACGAATCTTGATAAAATTAAAAAGTGGTTTGTTCGTTTTAAAGAAGAGGATAAAAAGAAGTTGCAGGAAAATGCACTTCAGTTTAAAAATTATTCGTTTAATGATTCTGTTTGGGTAAAAACCTTAACTGTTTACGACAAGATCGTGCCATTAAGTGTAGGAGATCGAGCGAAATTACTGCAGCAAGACAAATACATAGAATTAAAGGATTCACTAGAAACGTATTTAATCTATGTGAACGAAGCGCTTAAGAAAAATGACGAAGCGCCGTTAGAATATGCAAGACGAACCGTGGAACAGATTTTGCTTAATAAGCAAAAGTTGGAGTTGGTTAAGCAATTGGAAAAGGATATTACTAAAGATGCAATTAAAAACAATCAATTTGAGATTTACAATTAAAAAAGGTTTGATGTTGGGAGCGCTACTGATGGGCATAAATGCAGGAGCACAAGAGATTATCGTAACCGATAGTACATCGATACAGCCAGAAGATGAGTTGGTGCAAAACCAACCTATATCTGAGGATGAAGGTTCTCGTAGAAAAGTAGACGGGATAGCCGCGGTAATAGGAGATTATATTATTCTTGATAGTGACGTAGATTTAACAAGAAAAGATATTCAATCTCAGGGTGGTAGTACAGCCAATGTAACCGACTGCCAATTGGCAGGTTCTTTAATGGAGAATAAGCTATACGCTCACCAAGCGATTCAGGATAGTATTGTAGTGCCAGATGCGCAGATCAATAATTATATCGATCAGCAAATTGCAGGAATGGTTCAGCAATTAGGAGGTATGGAAGATGTTTTAGAATTTTATAAAAGAGACTCTGAAGCAGAATTTAGAAATGAATTATTCGAGCTGAATAAGCAAAGTCAGCTGGCTCAAAAAATGAGACAGAAGATCGTAGAAAATATTGAGGTTACTCCTGAAGAAGTTCGACAATATTTTGATGAGATTCCTAAAGATTCACTTCCAGTATTCGGTGATGAGGTAGAGATTTCTGAAATTGTTATAAAACCTGAAGTTCCTGAAGAAGAAAAGCAAAAAACGATCGATCGCTTAAATCAGTTTAGAGCCGACGTTTTAGAAAACGATTCCAAATTCGCAACCAAAGCGATTCTTTATTCTGATGACACACAAACCGGTGGTGATATTTTAAGTTTAGGAAGAAAAGATCCTTTTGTAAAGGAATTTAAAGATGTAGCTTTTTCTTTAAGAGAAGGAGAAATAAGTGATCCTTTTGAAACGGTATATGGTTATCATATCGTTCAGTTGGTAAAAGTGAGAGGTCAGGAAATCGACGTTCGTCATATTTTGTTAATTCCAGATGTAAACAACGCTGCTGTAGAAAAAGCAAAAGAAAAAATTGATAAAGTAAGAGAGAAAATTGAGAACGGAGATATCGAATTTGCACAAGCTGCCAGAGAAGTTTCAGATAGAGAGGAAACAAAATCTGACGGTGGTAAAATGAGAAATCCTACTACTGGTGATTCTAGATTTGAGCAAACAAAATTAGATACCAAATTATATAATCAAATTTCAGATTTAAAAGAAGGAGAAATTTCTTTTAGAATTACAGAGCAGGATAACATGGGGCGTCCAATTTATAAGATTATAAAAATGGATAAAAGAATTCCTCAGCATACTGCAGATTACGGTACAGATTATATGAAAATTAAAGATCTGGCACTTCAGGATAAAAGAATCAAAGCAATCCAGGAGTGGCAGAAAGAAAAAATTCAGGATACTTACGTTAAAATCAGCGGAAAATACCGAGATTGTGAGTATACTAGCAATTGGTTAAAAAAATAAAACTTACTACTGAATGTCTGACATTAGCTTACTAGAAAATTTTGTAAAAAAGCATCAAAGCTTAAAAGATGAAATAGCAAAAGTAATTGTTGGACAAGAAAAAGTTATAGATCAAATATTGCTCTCCGTATTTTCCGGGGGGCATTCTTTGTTAATAGGTGTGCCCGGATTGGCTAAAACCCTTATGGTAAACACCATTGCAAAGGCGCTAGGATTGGATTTTAAACGCATTCAGTTTACTCCAGATCTAATGCCGAGTGACATCTTAGGATCAGAGATCCTGGATGAAAAGCGAGAGTTTAAATTCTTAAAGGGGCCTGTGTTTACCAATATTTTATTGGCAGATGAGATTAATAGAACTCCGCCTAAAACTCAGGCCGCATTGTTGGAAGCTATGCAGGAAAAATCGGTTACAGTAGCGGGAACGCGGTACGATCTTTCTTCACCCTATTTTGTGTTAGCAACACAAAACCCCATAGAGCAGGAGGGAACATATCCTTTACCCGAGGCTCAATTAGACCGATTTATGTTCGCCATAAATTTAGAATACCCAAGTTTTGAAGAAGAAGTAAATGTGGTTAAGAATACAACCACAGACAAAAAATATGATATTCAATCTTTATTTACTGCGGATGAGATAAGTGATATTCAGCAGGTGATAAGAAAAATGCCTGTTGCAGATAATGTTATTGAGTATGCTGTAAAACTGGTTGGCAAAACTCGCCCCAATACAACGGCGGCACCAGAGCTCGTGAAAAATTACCTGGATTGGGGTGCAGGACCAAGAGCATCACAAAACCTTATTCTAGCGGCGAAAACTCACGCAGCAGTCAACGGTAAGTTTTCTCCTGATAAAGAGAATGTTCAGGCTGTAGCGATAGGTATACTACGCCATCGTATTATAAAAAACTACAAAGCAGAAGCCGAAGAAGTTACTTTAGAAGCCCTAATCAAAGAACTATTCTAGAAATATCGAAGGCTTATTATTCAGAATCTCTTCATTTTAAATTAGCCAGTATTATAATTTGAAGTGTTTACTAGTTCTACGGCATATTCATTTTCGCTCATTCCGAATTCTTAAAAAAATTATAAATAGATAATTAAGAATGGCTATAAATAAAACTGATTAGTAATATAACAGCTTTAAATTTGCTGAATTCGTATTAATAGTGTTTTATTTTTAATAAGTTAGTTATTGATCCTGTTTATTGTTGGCTATAATTGAAGATCGTTTATTTGCAGGTTCTTCCTTCAGCCCTTTTACTCAAACCTTTTAGGAACCGTTTTCGTTTTCGATATCCGGCTATTTTTCTTATTTTTGCTAGACTTTTTTAGAACAAAAAATTATAAAAACAATGGCATACGATATTGATATGATCAAGAAGGTTTATGGCCATATGGCAGATCGTGTTACTAAAGCACGTGATGTTGTGGGTAAACCTTTAACACTTGCAGAAAAAATTCTTTATTCTCATTTATGGGATGGTGAAGCAACTACGGCTTACGAGAGAGCGAAAGATTATGTTGAATTCTCTCCAGATAGAATTGCATGTCAGGATGCAACTGCGCAAATGGCTTTATTGCAATTTATGCAGGCTGGTAAAAAGAAAGTTGCCGTACCTACCACAGTGCACTGTGACCACCTTATCCAGGCAAAAATGGGAGCTGCAATCGATCTTCAAAGTGCCAATAAATCAAGTAGTGAGGTTTTCGACTTTTTAGAGTCTGTTTCAAATAAATACGGAATTGGTTTTTGGAAACCAGGAGCCGGGATTATTCACCAGGTAGTTTTAGAAAATTATGCATTCCCAGGTGGGATGATGATTGGTACCGATTCTCATACTGTAAACGCAGGTGGATTAGGTATGGTAGCTATTGGTGTTGGTGGAGCTGATGCTGTAGATGTTATGGCAGGTATGCCTTGGGAACTTAAATTTCCTAAACTTATCGGTGTTAAGTTAACCGGTAGCCTTTCTGGATGGACAGCACCTAAAGATGTAATTCTTAAAGTTGCAGGTATCTTAACTGTAAAAGGTGGTACCGGAGCAATTATAGAATATTTTGGTGAAGGAGCTCGTTCTATGTCTTGTACTGGTAAAGGTACAATTTGTAACATGGGAGCTGAAGTTGGTGCAACCACTTCAACTTTTGGTTATGATGAGTCTATGGAGCGTTACCTAAAAGCTACAAACCGTGCAGATGTGGCCGACGCAGCAAATGCTGTGAAAGAACATTTAACTGGTGATGATGAGGTTTATGCAAATCCTGAACAATATTTTGATGAAGTTATCGAAATTAATCTTTCAGAATTAAAGCCTCATTTAAACGGACCTTTTACTCCAGATTTAGCGACTCCAATTTCTGAAATGGGAGTAAAAGCAAAAGAAAACGACTGGCCAATAAATGTAGATTGGGGACTAATTGGTTCTTGTACTAACTCTTCTTATGAAGATTTAACTCGTGCTGCATCTATTGCACAACAGGCGGTAGATAAAAAGATAAAAGCAAAATCTGATTTTGGTATCAACCCAGGTTCAGAGCAGATTAGATTTACTGCAGAGCGTGACGGATTGCTTCAGATTTTTGAAGATTTAGATGCTACTGTATTTACAAATGCTTGTGGACCATGTATTGGACAATGGGATCGTAGCGATAGAAAAGGTGAAGAAAAGAATACTATTGTACATTCTTTTAACCGTAACTTCTCTAAGCGTGCCGATGGTAATCCAAACACACATGCTTTTGTAGGTTCTCCAGAAATGGTTGCCGCAATTGCAATTTCAGGTCGTCTTGATTTTGATCCAACTAGAGATAAGTTGATTAACGAAGATGGAGAAGAAGTGATGTTGGACGAGCCTAAAGGGATAGAACTTCCAACAAAAGGTTTTGCTGTAGAAGATGCAGGTTATGTTGCTCCTAAAGAAGATGGTAGTAGCGTAGAAGTAAAAGTAGCGGAAGATAGTGAGCGATTAGAATTGCTTACTCCTTTTGAGCCTTGGGATGGTAAAAATCTAACAGGTGCTAAACTTTTAATCAAAGCATGGGGTAAATGTACTACAGACCATATTTCTATGGCTGGACCTTGGTTACGTTACCGTGGGCACTTAGACAATATCTCTAATAACTGTTTAATTGGAGCTATAAACGCTTACAATAAGAAAACAAACTTTGTAAAAAGTCAGATTACCGGCGAATACGACGGTGTACCGGCTGTACAGAGAGAATATAAAAAAGAAGGAATTCCAACAGTTGTGGTAGGAGATCATAACTACGGGGAAGGATCTTCTCGTGAGCATGCTGCAATGGAGCCACGTCACTTAGGTGTTAAAGTGGTAATTGTAAAATCTTTCGCTCGTATTCACGAAACAAACCTTAAGAAACAAGGGATGTTAGGACTTACTTTCAAAAATGAAGAAGATTATGATCTAATTCAGGAAGACGATACATTCAACTTTATAGATCTTGAGGATTTTGCTCCAGACAAGGACATTACTGTAGAGATCGTTCATGCAGATGGATCTAAAGATACAATTAAGACAGAGCATACTTACAATCAACCACAAATTGAGTGGTATAAGCATGGTTCTGCTTTAAACTTAATCAAAAAGCAAAATGCTGCTTAATTAAGTTATTGAATTTTTTAAAAAACTCTCGCATACTGCGGGAGTTTTTTGTTTTCAGCTATTTTTACATTGAAATTTTAGAGAATGAAGAAGCTTTTTCAAAACGAGTGGGTAAATATTATTCTAGTTGTTATTATAATAGCGATGGTCTTACCGCAAACGCGAAAGCCTATTGCTATTGTTTTTAATAAACTTATTGCCTCCAGTCCCAAATTGACTGATGAAGAAGACCGACAAAAAATTGAATCTTATAACTGGACTTTGGAAGATCGTTTTGGGAATGATGTTAATTTTAGCCAATATCAAGATCAGGTTATTTTAATTAATTATTGGGCGACCTGGTGTCCGCCCTGTATTGCGGAAATGCCGAGTTTGCAGAACGTTTATCAAGATTATAAAGATGAGGTGGTTTTTCTTTTTATAAGCGGAGAAGAACTAGAAACAAGTCAGGGATTTATGAATGCTAAAGGCTATAATTTACCTGTTTATCGAATGAAAACGAATTATCCCGATCCTCTAGAGGGTTACAAACTGCCTACGTCTTATCTAATCGATAAAAATGGCGCAATAGTGATTAAGAAAGAAGGCGCTGCCGACTGGAATAGCACTAATTTCAGAAATACACTAGACAAGCTTTTAAAAAATTAGGGCTTTAGTTTTCTGAAAAATGACGTAATAAATTCAGGGTCAAAAAGGCTAAACATGATTTTTAAGTCTGTTTTTCTCGAAGTTTCTTCATCTAAATAGGCAAAAATTTCTTCTACTGAGTTCTTTTCATAGAAATTGGTGAATATCTGTTCTCCTTTTTCATTTCTTCTGGCCAGAACATCAAGAAAAATACGATCATATTGCTTAAACTTTTTTCTGAAGAGATCTTTTGAAGGTAAATGTCCGGATTTGATATTTTTGATAATCTTTGAAATCTTCTTTTCAGTATGCTTAAAGGAATAACCGGTTGAAGCTTTTACCCAACCGCCGCCAGTACCGATCTTGGTAATTTCAGCAGCATTTTCTTTATCGAAAGGAAAATCCGTCATTGGTATAATTCCCTGTTCTTCCCTAAGAATCTCGTAGGAATCTAGTTTAAGGTAATCTTTTATGTATTTTTTTAGCTGTTCATCATAGATAGCTTCTTCAGTAATATAGGGCGTAAAAAAAGTGTATTCAACTAAAGCTTCGGTTTCTGAAAATGGTAAAATGTAAGTAAAGCTTGTGCTATTTTTATAGGTAAGTCTAAAATCCATCATTGTAAATTCATCTGGATTAAAAACAGGTTTCTTCGCTTTTATATGGTAGCCTTTAAAATGCTGATAAATTTTGGTGTAATCTTCAGTTTCTAGATATTCTGAGGATACTCGGCTATCGAAAAAATGAGTGGCGTTGTAAGATTTACTCTTCCCTACAGCCTTCATTTTAACCGTATCGATTTCAGTAATCTCGTCTTCAATTAAAGAAATATCTTCAGATTTTCGAATTTCATCTAGAGCGTATTCAAAAAACGCTTCCGAAGGCAACATTTTATAGGAATAGGGAGTTAGTTCGAGCTCTTTTTCAGTAAAAGTTGAAATGAATTTTCCTTTAGACCATTCTGCTGAAATTAAAAAATCCCAGCGACCACGGTTTTTTTCCCAATAGCACCAGGTTTTCTCTTTATTAATCGCGAAGGAAGGATCTACAATGGCGATCTTTTTTCCTTTAAAGAATACGTCGTCTTTAAGGCGTAAGGCTAATTGAAGTCCCGCTAACCCGCCGCCAACGATTACATAATAATATACCGGGCCTAGCATACAATAAAATTATCTGGATTTCTTGAAATATTTGAAAGGAACGAATAACATTCCAAAGTTCTCGCCGTGTTCTTTACCGATGTGCTTATGGTGCATTTTATGCGCTCTTCTTATTCCTTTAGCGTAGGTGCTATTCGCATTTCTAAAAATTTTGAAACGTTGATGAATAAAAATATCATGAACGCTAAAATAAGCGATCCCATAGGCTAAAATTCCTAAGCCGATAGGTAAGGTGTACCAAACATCTTCGTAGCGCCATAAAAGGAAACAACCGATACTCACCGCGGCATAGAAAACGAAAAATAAGTCGTTACGCTCCCACCAGCTGCTATGATCTTTTTGGTGGTGATCTTTATGCAGTTTCCATAGAAAACCGTGCATAATATATTTATGAGTGAACCAGGCCATCCCTTCCATCCCTATAAATGTGGCTAGAAATATTGCGATCCAAAAAATTGTAGTCATAGGTTAAATTTACAAATTATATAAGATTAAGGCGGCATGAAATATAAGATTTTGCCAGCAAGCCTGCTTTTTGGTAATCTGATACTCTAATTCTTTTTGTCTTAATCTCTAAAGATGGTGTTTGCTTAAGTTTGTAAAGTAGTTTTTTATAATAAATGTAGGCGGTGTATACTCCGAATTTTGCTTCGACCGGAAGGTGAATAATTCCGTTTAATCCTTTTCTGAAATCTTCTTCAATTTCATCAATAATCCTTTTTTTACTTTCTTCATCTAATTCATCTAAATTAGTATTTGGAAAATAACTTCGGTTTAAGTCTTCAAAATCGGCTTTTAAATCTCTAAGGAAATTTACTTTCTGAAAAGCAGAACCCAAACTCATCGCCGATTCTTTAAGCTCGTCATACTTTTTCTGGTCTCCCTTTACAAATACTTTTAAACACATTAAACCCACTACATCTGCACTGCCATAAATGTATTCTTTATACTCGCTAACCGTTAAGTAATCTGATTTGTGAAGATCTAGTCGCATACTCTTCATAAAGGCGATATACAATTTCTCGTCGATATCATATTTATGCACCGTTTCCTGAAAAGCATTAAGAATAGGATTTAAACTGATCTTTTGATTTAAAGCTTTATATAAATCTTCTTCAAAATCGTTAAAAAGTACTTCTTTGTCGTATCCATGGAAGCTGTCCACAATTTCGTCTGCAAATCTCACAAAGCCGTAAATGTTGTAAATATCTTGTCGTATAGTAGGTGCTAGCATTTTTGTTGCAGAAGAAAAAGAAGTACTGTAGGCATTGGTAACTTCTTTACTGCACGTTCGCGAGACAACGTCAAAAATAGATTTCATAGCATTAAATTTTATTCTTTTTAATTAGACCTGCGGTTAATTTTCCCGAGATCAATGATGGCGGGACACCAGGGCCGGGTACCGTAAGTTGTCCTGCGAAAAATAGGTTTTTTACTTTCTTACTTTTTAGTTTTGGCCTTAGAAATGCGGTTTGAAGTAAAGTGTTGGCAAGCCCATATGCATTCCCCTTGTAAGAGTTATAAGCTTCTTTGAAATCATTTACACAAAAAGACTCTTTAAATATAATATTATTTCTAACACTTTGATTTGTTAGACTTTCAAATCTCGTTATAATTTTATTGAAATACTTTTCCCTAAGTTCTGGTGTATCTTCGATATCTGGCGCAAGCGGTATTAAGAATATTCCGGCTTCATTTCCTTCGGGAGCAATATTTTTATCTGTTACTGAAGGAAAGCTTGCGTAAAACAATGGATCTTTTGGCCATTTAGGATTATCGTAGATATTTTGAGCATGTACATCAAAATCGGTATCAAAGAATAAACTATGATGTACACTATTTTCGAGTCTTTTGTCAAAGCCTACGTAAAACAATAAGGCAGAAGGTGCAAAAGTTCGATTTTCCCAATACTTTTCAGAATACTGTCTAGACGATTTTGGTAATAATTGTTCGCTATGATGATAATCGGCACCACTTAGAACGATATCGCTTGCTATAAATTCATCATTTACATAAAGACCATTTGCAGTATTATCTTCGACAGCAATTTGCGTTACATTGGCATTTGTTTGAATTTTAACGCCTAATTCTTCAGCAAGGGATTGGATACCTTTTATAACTTCATACATTCCGCCTTTAGGATGCCATGTTCCCAAACCAAAATCAGCATAATTCATAAAACTATAAAAAGACGGAGTGGCAGTAGGTTTTGCTCCTAAAAATAACACCGGAAATTCAAGAATCTTAATTAAGTTTTGATTGTTGAACTCTTTACGAACCTTATTTGATATGGTGCTGAAAAATTGTCCAATTCTAGTAGCAGTCTCGGGAGTAACTAGTTCTAATGGGGAAACACCAGGTCGATAAACTACATCTTTTATGGCAATATCATAATTTTCCTGCGCTTCTTTGATAAACTTTTTCAAGGCTTTAGAGCTTCCAGCTTCTTCCTTTTCAAAAGCGGCATATATTTTTTCAAGACTATCTTCAATACTTATATAATGTCCTTTTTCAAAATAAACACGATAGGCAGGATTCAGCTTAATAAGCGTATAAAAGTCTTCAGGTTTTTTACCAAAATCAGCAAAAAAACGTTCAAAGACATCTGGCATCCAATACCAGGTAGGTCCAATATCGAATGTGAAACCATCTTTTTTCAATTGTCTGGCTCGGCCGCCAACTTCAGCATTTTTCTCATAAATGGTAATATCGTAACCATCTTTTGCCAGGTAACATGAAGCTGCTAAAGAAGCAAATCCAGATCCTATTATGGCAATTTTTTGCTTCATGTTATAGGGTTTTAATGAAGTTATTTAATTCTCTATAAATTTTTACATTTTCGGGTAAAGACATTTCTTTAATGTTGTTTATTTTATGTCCAAATAAATTAAGCTCATATTGTCGATTTTCGCATATAATTTCCTGAAACTCCTTGATAAAATCTTCTATATCTAAAGGAGCTATAGTGCAATAACTTAAGAACTTTACATTAGGATAGCGATCTATTAAAAATTTCATATTAGAAAGCGGCAAACTTGGCCCAAGAAATATGGTTTGGTATCCAGCATGCAATAGTAAATATTGAATATACAGAATGCTTAAATCATGGATTTCGTTCTCTGGAAGGAATAATATAAAAAGATCTTCTTTTGTCGGATTTTTTGAAGCTTTTATATCGGCCAGATTTAGATATAATTTTTGTTTAATTAAATCAACAATATAATGTTCGTGTATAGGCTTTATAGTGTCGGTTTGCCATAACAGTCCTACTTCGTTGAGAAGAGGAAGAAAGATATCACTAAAAATGGATCTAAAACTCTTTTTCTTATGTAATGCATCGTATGTTTGGTTGAAAAGGTTTTCGTCAAAGTTCATCATCGCCATCTTAAATTGATTGATAGCCCGATTTTCTTCGCTTATGCTTGAAGTAATTCTATGCACCATTCCTGAAATTTCTTCTTCTGTAAGTTTAGAAATTCGAGAAATTTTATAACCATTTTCGTTAAGAAAAGCGATATTTAGAATCTTTTGTAGACAAGAACTGTCATACATCCTGATATTGGTCTCTGTACGCTTAGGGTTTAAAATATTATAGCGCTTTTCCCACATTCTAATAGTGTGCGCCTTTATGCCACTAAGGTTTTCCAGATCTTTTATACTAAAGCTTTGTTTGATTAATTCCATATACACTATGATACTAAACAAATCTAAGTAAAACATCCCGGTAGAAAATACAGGGAAAAGTTAAAATGTTTAACCGGTGCGTTAATTGATTAAACAAAATCAAATTTTTCATGAGAATTTATGAAATACAGAAGTAATCTTTAAATACTAATCCCAAATCCCATCTGTAGTTTTGAAGTATATTCGTGCGTATTTAGAGGAGTTTTACTGTCGAAATAATAATCGTAAATAGTAAAGATCCTAAACCAGCGACTTAGCGGAAAATCAAATCTAAACTGTTCCAGGATGCGATAGTCATCCAGATCTTGATATAAAGGCTGGTAGTAAAAGGTATTCGTAATTGTGAAATTTCTAGATTGGGAAGTATAGGAAAGGCTGAAATAAGTACTGTTTCTATGATTATAGCTTGTAGTGCCGGTATTGTCGCTGTATTCCATTTCGTACATATAGCTATTCCCTAAATGCCCGGTAAAATGCTCGCGATTAATCCAATTAATTCTTAATCCTGCACCAATTAAATTTCTTTGACGTACCACCAGTAATTCGTTATACTGGCCCTGTATAAAACCCTCCAATTTCAAGAGTTTGCTTAGGCTATAATTAAACCGACCATGTAAAAACCAAGAGTTTTGTAAATTTCCATCGTCAGAATCTATATAATTATAATTCCCTACAAATAGATAGGTTTTGTTTAGATCTTTTGAGCGTAGCTGAGTGGTGGCTGCAGCTTCAATCTGATTTACCGTCACGCCGTCGTTGTTAGAATGATCAAAACCAAAATCGGCATTTAATACAAAGCGGGTAGAATCAGATTGTATGCGTTTGGTTTCTATATTTACCAGTTGTGCACTTAACAAACAAGGAGTAACTAATAAGAAGAATAAAAATAAATTTTTAAACATAAGATAATTTAAAATCAGGCAAATGTAATAGCTTTCTTTAATTGGAAACTACAATATAAGATTAGAATTTTAATTATTCAGATGAAAACTTGAAAGGTGGTAAGCATTCGGAAAAACACAATAACTGAGAGCTTATGCTTTATGAATATGAAATTAAATAAGATTATAGATATTGAAAGTTAAATCGTACCGTTGACTAAATATTGACTAAAATTGCGGTAATTAACTTTAAATGAAGAGAATGTAGGTTAATATGTGCCCAGGATGGGAGTCGAACCCATACGCCCTAATGGACACATGGCCCTCAACCATGCCTGTCTACCAATTCCAGCACCTGGGCAAATGCGCCATTAAAAATAACGGGCCTTTGTGTTCAAAAAATTGTAAGAACTATAAAATAAAAAGTGATCTGGCTGGGGCTCGAACCCAGGACCCTCTCCTTAAAAGGGAGATGCTCTACCAACTGAGCTACCAGATCAAATTTAAATTTTATAAAATAAGAACATTTATGTGATCTGGCTGGGGCTCGAACCCAGGACCCTCTCCTTAAAAGGGAGATGCTCTACCAACTGAGCTACCAGATCATTAAATAAGCACTCATCTTTTTTGCGAATGCGGGTGCAAATATATAATCTATTTTTTATTTTTCAAGCTTATTTTAATATAAATTTGCTTTTCGTAGAAATTAACTTAAAAAAAACAGCTACAACATGAAAATTTTCCTGAATGGTTACATGGGATGCGGTAAGTCTTATATAGGTGAAAAACTTTCTGAATCAATGGATTATCCTTTCGTAGATATGGATAGTCAGATAGAAATTATGGAGGGGAGGACGATTCATGAAATTTTTCAAAAAAAAGGAGAATTATATTTCAGAAAACTCGAAAATGAAGTATTAAAGGATATTTTGGCTTCGAAATCTGATATGGTTATCTCTTTAGGAGGAGGAACTCCATGCTACGGAAATAACTTTGATCTCATAAAAGAGGATAGTGAAAGCCGAACGGTTTACTTAAAAGCTTCCGTAGAAGTATTAACCGAGCGTTTGTTTTTAGAGAAAGTACATCGACCGGTTATTAGTCATTTGGAAACTAAAGAGCAGTTAGAAGAGTTTATTAGGAAGCATTTGTTCGAGCGTGCTTTTTATTACAACCAATCTAAAATTATTGTGGATGTAGATCATGCTACATCCACAGAGATTCTTGAAAAAATGAATGCTAAACTGACCTAAATTAGCTCTGCTCTATCATCTCCTTTCTCGAAGGTTACTCTTACCATTTCGTTTAAGGAGGTGGAAAGTGAGATTCCTTTAAAATCGGCTTTTACAGGGTATTTTTTGTGATTACGGTCTACAAGTACTGCCGTTTTAAATTGCTTCAGTGGAACGTCTAAGAAATGCCTTACACCGTAAATTAAAGTGGTGCCCGAGTTTAATACATCGTCAATCAAGATTATGGACTTATGGCTGTAGTCTTCAGAAAGAATAGAAGTGGTTACTTTATTTCTAGGACTTTTTTTGTTGACATGAACTTCGCACAGAACAATTTTGAAAGGAGATATTTTTTCAAGTTCTTCTTGAATTCTTTTAGCGAATTTAAATCCTTTTCGGGCGATACCGGCTAGTACAATTTCTTCTTCGTCGATATTACTTTCGTAAATCTGAAATGCTATTCTTTTGATTTTCTGGGCAATTTCAATATTGTTTAAAATCTGAACTCTTTCTTTCATTTTAAAAAGTCTTAGGTAGTTTGGTCTTTGTTTTCTTTATCATCGGCATTTTCAAACCAATCGTCTATATCTCTTCGGTCTTTTTTGGTTGGTCGTCCTGTGCCTTTTTTTCTGTAATAATCTTTAGAATATTTTAGAAGATCCTGTTTTTCAAAAGCTTCTTTTGGGGTGTGATCCTGTACGTAAATATTCACGAGTTTGGCTCCAACTCGGCTCTTTGGAAGGTCTAAAACTTCAATTTCGTAGTTTATTTGATTCTTCCTAACAACCAGTCTATCGCCAGGGAAAATATCCTTAGAGGGTTTAACATTGCTGGTATTCATTTTTACCTTACCCTGCTTGCAGGCATTTGTTGCTATGCTTCGGGTTTTAAAGTACCGCACGCTCCATAAAAATTTATCAACTCTCATAATAAATGGTCCTTAAAACTGTTCTATTATCATAAACAAAAATACAAGATTATTGTATCTTGCGCCCTTAAAAACGAGACAATGCGATTGAATAAATACTTTTTAGCCGGAATTACTGTGGCTAGCCTTTCTTTTACCAGCTGTAATGACGACGACGATAATAATAGAACTATTCCTCAAGAGGAACTTAGAGATGAGACAGATCAAGCTTTAAAAGAAGATGACAGTATTATCGAATATCTACAAACGCATTTTTATAATTACGAAGAATTTGATAGCCCAAGTGAAGATTTCGACTATCAGATAGATATTGATACAATAGCTGGTGATAATAGTGATAAAGAACCAATTTGGGGTTCAGATAATTTGACCACAAAGGTTGTAAAGTATCAGGTAAATGAAACTGAACTGGATTATAATCTTTACATTCTAAAAGTAAGAGAAGGAGCAGGAGAGCAACCTCATTTTTCAGATTCTACTTTTGTACGTTACAAAGGCGAACTTCTTTCTTCAGATGTATTTGATAGTAGTATCAACTCGCCGGTGTGGTTTGATTTGGTAGGCTTTATTTATACAGATATCGGAAACAACGGGCAACAGGTTTTAAGGCAAAGTCCAGGAACAGTACCTGCATTTCGAGAAGCTTTAACGGAATTTAAATCAGCGTCTAACTATACTGTGAATGCAGATAATACCATTAATTGGTCGCAGGATTACGGAGTAGGAGCTTTATTTGCTCCATCTGGTTTGGGATATTTTAATAGTACAACGGCTGGACCTTCTTATAGCCCGCTTGTTTTTACCTTTCATCTCCTGAACGTTAATGAAGCCGATCATGATGGTGATGGCGTACCTAGCTGGATGGAAGATATAAATGGTAATCGAAATTTATATGATGATGATACCGATGGTGATGGTTTGCCAAACTTCTCTGATAGTGATGATGACGGTGATGGTTTATTAACCAGGAGAGAAATTATTATTAATACTGACGGTACTATTACTTTACCAGACACCAATAATAACGGAACTGTGAATTACTTGGATCCAGATTATTTTCAACCTGTAGGTGAGGATGAAGACTAGATCTTAAACCGATAAATAAAAAAAGCTCCTTCTTTAGGAGCTTTTTATAATTATATAAATGACATTTAGAGCGCTATAGATAAACTCAAAATCCATTGTGAAGGTCTAGAGTCTATAGAAAAATTATTGTCTGCAGCTTCGTTAAATGCAGTGTTATCCGTAAAAGCACCTTCATAGCGAACATCAATACCTAAACTACCAAGATTTAATCCTGCGCCTAATTGATAACCCACGGTAACATCTTTATCAACATTCCCTATTTTGAATGTTCCGTCTTCTATTTCGTTATTGGTGATGTACTGGAATGATGGACCTGCTTTAATATTTAGCGGACCTAAAATATTGACACCTAATAATACCGGTAAATCAATTTTATCTAGATTATAGTCGAAAGCTCCATAATCGGTAGTCAATTTAGTGTAAACAAGTTCTGGCTGAATAAAAACTCCTGAAATTTCAAATTTTCCAAACACACCAAAGTGATATCCAGCTTTGGATTCACCATCTTTCAAATCTGGGAAATCCTCTCTCGCTTCAGAAAATCCATTAATATCTCCCGTAGATCCATAATTTAATCCACCTTTTATTCCAAACTCTGACGACTGTGCCCATACCCCGGTTGATGCTAAACACAGCATAATGATTAAAATTTTCTTCATAATAATAGTTTTAGTTTCTATATCGAACGCAAAATAAGTCCTTAAATTTTGGCAGAAAATAACAAAGCCCTTTAAAATGAATTTAAAAGGCTTTGTTTTATAAAAGTTTAACGCTTTTTAAGCTTTTATTGGCCCGCCAAAAGGTTTAATCCATATGGCTTTGCCTCGAAACAGAAAATTTGTTTCTAACGAATATCTCGTGAACTCGCCCCGAGGTAGTTTACTTACGTTTAATAACTTTTTCTGAAGCTGCGATTATCGCGTCAGCGTTAAGTCCGTATTTCTCCATTAGTTGCTCAGGAGTACCACTTTCTCCGAAAGTATCTTTAGTTGCAACAAACTCTTGTGGAGCTGGTTGGTGCTCTGCCAAAGTTCTGGCAACACTTTCTCCTAAACCACCAAGGAAGTTATGCTCTTCAGCAGAAACTACGCATCCTGTTTTCTTAACCGATTTAATGATCGCTTCTTCATCAAGAGGTTTGATAGTATGTATATTAATAATTTCAGCACTAATGCCTTTTTCAGCTAAAGCTTCACCAGCTTGTATAGCTTCCCATACTAAGTGACCAGTGGCAATAATGGTAACATCTGTACCTTCATTCAGCATAATCGCTTTCCCGATTTCGAATTTTTGATCCTCAGGAGTGAATATTGGCACTTTTGGACGTCCAAAACGTAAGTATACCGGTCCTTCATGTTCAGCAATAGCAATAGTTGCTGCTTTGGTTTGGTTGTAGTCACACGGATTGATAACTGTCATTCCCGGTAACATTTTCATTAAACCAATGTCTTCAAGAATCTGGTGGGTAGCACCATCTTCTCCAAGCGTTAGACCAGCGTGAGAAGCACAAATTTTTACGTTCTTATTAGAATATGCAATAGATTGTCTAATTTGGTCGTAAACACGGCCTGTAGAAAAGTTTGCAAATGTTCCAGTAAATGGGATGTATCCACCAATAGTAAATCCGGCAGCCATGCCCATCATGTTCGCTTCTGCAATTCCTGTTTGGAAAAAACGATCTGGATTGGCTTCAATGAAATCAGCCATTTTTAAAGAAGGAGTAAGGTCGGCACAAAGAGCAACAACCTTTTCATTGGTTCTACCAAGCTCTGCCAGCCCGGCACCAAAACCACTTCTAGTATCTTGTTTTTCTGTATATGTATATTTTTTCATTGTATTCTTTTTTGGGAAAACGAGTTTAGTAATCGCCTAAAGTTTCCGGGTTTTGTGCCAGTGCACTTTCTAATTGTTCATCGTTTGGAGCTTTACCGTGCCATTCGTGCGTATGCATCATAAAATCAACACCATTACCCATTACGGTTGTCATTAGCACACAAACAGGTTTTCCTTTACCGGTATGTTCTTTAGCCTCGTTAAGTCCTTCGATTACTTTTTCGATATCATTTCCTTCAGCAATTTCTAAAACATCCCATCCAAAAGCTTCAAATTTAGCTCTAAGATCGCCCATGTTAAGAACAGTATCTGTACTACCATCAATTTGTTGGCCGTTTACATCTACTGTAGAAATTAGGTTATCCACACCATTTGCACCGGCATACATGATAGCTTCCCAGTTTTGTCCTTCCTGTAATTCTCCATCACCGTGCAAAGAAAAAACTAAATGACTGTCTTTATTCAATGTTTTAGCTTGTGCTGCACCCAAAGCTATAGACATTCCCTGTCCTAAAGATCCAGAGGCAATTCTAATTCCTGGAAGCCCCTCGTGAGTAGTTGGGTGACCTTGCAGGCGAGAATCGATCATTCTAAACGTGCTTAACTCTTCTACTGGAAAGTACCCGCTACGTGCTAGAACGCTATAGAAAACTGGGGAAATGTGACCATTGGAAAGGAAAAATAAGTCCTCACCAACCCCGTCCATATTAAAGCTAGGATCGTGCTCTAAAATCTCTTGATAAAGCGCTACAAAAAATTCTGTACAGCCAAGAGATCCTCCCGGGTGGCCAGAGCTTACTTTATGAACTTGTCTTACAATATCCCTGCGTACCTGGGTAGCAAAACTTTTTAATTCTTCAATGTTTGCCATTTATATAGTTATTGTTGTGAATATTTATTGCTAAAATAAGTCAATAATATGCTTTCTCAAAACGAAAGCGTATGAGTATTATTATAAGTGTTAAATTTACACTTTATTTTTGAAATATCATAATCCTTTAATTTGCAGAAATGTTAAGTATCTTTGCACCCATTAAATTTTTATATGGAATTTGAACTTTTAAAGACCGATCCCGCCAGTAAAGCCCGGGCCGGTAAAATCACCACAGATCACGGTGTTATAGAAACACCTATTTTTATGCCTGTGGGTACTGTTGCATCGGTAAAAGGAGTGCACCAAACAGAATTAAAACAGGAAATAAATCCTGATATTATATTAGGGAATACCTATCATCTTTATTTGAGGCCACAAACCGAAATTCTAAAAAAAGCCGGCGGCCTTCATAAATTTATGAACTGGGATCGCAATATTCTTACCGATAGTGGTGGCTATCAGGTATATTCCCTTTCAGAAAGAAGAAAAATAAAAGAAGAAGGCGTAAAGTTTAAATCTCATATCGACGGGTCTTATCATGTTTTTACGCCAGAGAACGTTATGGAGATTCAGCGTGAAATTGGTGCTGATATCATTATGGCTTTTGATGAGTGTACACCATATCCTTGTGATTACAATTACGCTAAGCGATCTATGCATATGACGCATCGTTGGCTGGATCGTTGTATTAAGCATTTTGGCGATACTCCACCACTTTACGGATATAACCAAACCTTATTTCCAATTGTACAGGGAAGTACTTATAAAGATCTAAGAAAGCAATCTGCGGAATATATCGCTTCTAGAAATTCGGAAGGGAATGCGATTGGAGGATTATCGGTAGGCGAGCCTGCGGAAGAAATGTACGCAATGACTGAAGTAGTTACTGAAATTCTTCCTGAAGAAAAACCGCGCTATCTTATGGGAGTGGGGACGCCGATTAATATTTTAGAAAATATTGCGTTAGGTATAGATATGTTTGATTGCGTAATGCCAACCAGGAATGCTAGAAACGGAATGTTGTTTACGGCACATGGTACTATAAATATTAAAAACAGAAAATGGGTAGACGACTTTTCGCCAATCGACGAGATGGGAATCACCTTTGTAGATACGGAATATTCTAAAGCATACGTTCGTCACTTATTTAGCGTTAATGAAATGCTTGGCAAGCAAATTGCAACAATTCATAACCTTGGTTTTTATCTTTGGTTGGTACGCGAGGCTAGAAAGCATATTTTAGCAGGAGATTTTAGAGTCTGGAAAGATATGATGGTAAAACAGATGGATAAAAGATTATAAAAAGATCATAGTTTGAAAATTTTAGACTGGTATATTTTAAAGCGCTATTTAGGAACATTCAGTATGATGTTGTTATTGTTTATCCCCATCGGGATAACTGTAAATCTTGCTGAAAAAATAGATAAGATTCTTGATAATGAAGTTCCTTTTGTTGAAGTAGCCGAATATTATCTGAATTTCACGATCTATTTCGCAAATCTTTTATTTCCGCTTTTTTTATTCCTATCTATTATATGGTTTACCTCAAAATTGGCTAATAATACAGAGGTTATTGCTTTTTTAAGTAGCGGTGTTTCTTTTTATCGATTTTTAAGACCTTATCTAATAGGTGCGACAATTGTTTGTATCGCTGCTTTAGGATTAAGCATGTTTCTTGCGCCTAAAGCAAGTAAGGGATTTAACGAATTTAAGTATGAATATCTAAAAAGAGGGCATGAAACCCAAGAAACCAAAGACGTTTATCGTCAGGTTAATGATAATGAGGTGATCTACGCAAGCCATTTTAGACCAAAAACGCATACAGCTAGTAATTTTACTTTAGAACATTTTGAAGGTAATGAGATGAAGTTTAAAATTAGTGCTTCCAGATTGAAATTTAATACAGAAGATTCTACCTATACTTTATCCAATGTCGATAAAAGAGTAGTAGGTAAAAATGGAGATATAATTACAAAGCAAACCATCTTAGATACTGTTTTGCCATTCGAGTTTGATGAGCTAACACCAGAAACCTATATTGCAGAAACGCTTAACTTTTCAGAATTAAAAGAATTTATAGATAAAGAAAGTAGGCGAGGATCGGGGAATATGAATATGTATCTAGTGGCTGCTTACAAGCGAGTAAGTATTCCTGTTTCAGCATTTATTCTTACAATTATTGCCGTGGCTGTTTCTTCAATGAAGCGGCGCGGCGGAATGGGAATTAATCTTGCAGTAGGAATTTCTCTAGCCTTCCTTTTTATCTTTTTTGATAAAATATTTGGTACAATTGCCGAGCAATCAACATTTTCACCATTACTTGCAGTATGGATTCCTAATATTTCTTTTGGGATATTAGCAGTCTTTCTTTTGTTAAAAGCGAAACGTTAATAAAAATAATTGAGCAAAGGCTTTAATTCTTCGATTTAAAGTTTGTTATATTTGTAGGCTCAAAATAAAACAACCATAGCTACTTATGGAATATTTAGACTTTGAATTACCGATTAAAGAACTTGAAGAGCAGTACGATCGCGCCTGTAATATTGGCGAAGAGAGTGAAGTTGATGTGACTGCTACCTGCAAGCAAATCGAGAAAAAATTAAAGGAAAAGAAGAAAGAGATTTATAAAAATCTTACGGCTTGGCAACGTGTACAATTGTCAAGACATCCTAATCGTCCCTACACCCTGGATTATATAAATGCTATCTGTGGAGATACGTTTTTAGAACTGCATGGAGATCGTAGTGTAAAAGACGATAAAGCCATGATTGGTGGTCTTGGTAAAATTGGCGATCAAAGTTTTATGTTTGTTGGTCAACAAAAAGGATACAATACCAAAACTCGCCAGTATCGAAATTTCGGGATGGCAAATCCAGAAGGCTATCGTAAGGCTTTACGTTTAATGAGATCTGCTGAAAAATTTAATCTACCTGTAGTTTGCTTCGTAGATACTCCAGGAGCTTATCCTGGTTTAGAGGCAGAAGAAAGAGGACAGGGCGAAGCGATTGCTCGTAATATTTTAGAAATGACTCGCCTTAGTGTTCCAATTATCGTAGTGATTATTGGTGAAGGTGCCAGTGGAGGAGCCTTAGGAATAGGTGTAGGTAACAAGGTTTTAATGTTAGAAAACACTTGGTACTCTGTAATTTCTCCAGAGTCTTGTTCTTCGATTTTATGGAGAAGCTGGGAATATAAAGAAACCGCTGCAGAAGCTTTAAAACTTACTGCTGAAGACATGAAAAAGCAAAAGCTTATCGACGAGATTGTAAAGGAACCACTAGGTGGTGCACATAGCGATCGTGAGGGAGCTTTTAAAGAAGTAGAAAAATCTATTTTAGGTGCTTTTGAAGAACTTAAAAACTTATCAAAGGAAGATTTGATAAGCTCAAGAATGGATAAATATTTGGACATGGGAGTCTACAAAGACTAACCGGTTCATTATCATAGGATACTAGAAGAATCCGAAACATCTGTTTCGGATTTTTTTGGCCTTATCAACAAAAAAATAAAGTTTTCAACAACCAGATTGTTCATTACTAGTGAACTAGAAAATTCTAATTTCTTAAGCTCTAGTGGGCAAATTGGTTACTTTCGTGCTATGGAAAAAACCGCAACATCTAAAGGATATAATAATCAAAACACTAATGTCATTAGTCTGGAAAAAGGAAAGATTCCTCCACAGGCTGTTGATTTAGAGGAGGTTGTGCTTGGTGCTATGATGATCGATAAGAAAGGTGTAGACGAGATCATCGATATTTTACATCCCGATGCGTTTTATAAAAATTCGCATAAACTGATTTATGAGGCTATTTTCAAACTTTTTGAAAATACCGAGGCAATCGACTTATTAACCGTTTCTAATCAACTTAAGAAAGATGGAAACTTCGAGAAAGCTGGTGGGGATTATTATTTAATTCAGCTTACACAAAGAGTATCATCTTCGGCGCATATCGAATTTCATGCGCGTATCATTCTTCAGAAATATATACAGCGTAGTTTAATAAAAATTTCTGCGGAAATTATTGAAGAAGCCTACGATGAAAGTGTAGATGTTTTTGATCTTTTAGATTCTGCTGAAGCTAAACTCTACGAGGTTACCCAGGGAAATATTAAAAAATCAACCGAATCTGCGCAAAGTCTGGTAATACAGGCAAAAAGTAGAATTCAGGAAATTTCAAATAAAGAAGGGCTTAGTGGTGTGCCTTCAGGATTTGATAAATTAGACGAACTAACTTCAGGATGGCAACCTTCAGATTTAATTATTGTTGCAGCACGTCCTGGTATGGGGAAAACGGCACTTACCTTGTCGATGGCGAGAAACATCTCTGTTGGGCAAGGAATTCCTGTTGCCTTTTTCTCTTTAGAGATGTCTTCAGTACAGTTAATTACGCGTTTAATTTCTTCGGAAACAGGACTTTCTTCAGAAAAATTAAGAACAGGGAATCTAGAAAAACACGAATGGGAACAGCTTAACGTAAAGGTAAAAGATCTTGAAAAGGCGCCGCTTTTTATCGACGATACTCCTTCTTTATCAATATTTGACCTTAGGGCAAAAGCGCGTCGATTAGCCTCCCAATTCGGTATTAAACTGATAGTGATCGATTACTTGCAGTTAATGACCGCCGGTGGAACGCAAAAAGGAGGAAACCGTGAACAGGAAATTTCTACGATTTCGCGAAACCTTAAAGCGCTGGCAAAAGAATTGAGTGTTCCGGTAATTGCACTTTCTCAGCTTTCTCGTGCGGTAGAAACGCGCGGAGGTAGTAAACGACCTTTACTGTCTGACCTTAGGGAATCTGGAGCGATCGAGCAGGATGCCGATATTGTATCGTTTATTTACCGTCCAGAATATTATAAAATTGAAGAGTGGGATGATGAAGAACGCTCTCCGACCGAAGGACAAGGTGAATTTATCGTCGCGAAACACCGTAATGGTGGTTTAGAAAATATCCGACTTAAATTTATTGGTCATCTTGGTAAATTTGATAACTTAGAAGACTTTGATTCGCCATTCGAATTCCATTCTAAAATGAATGATGGTGATGATAATAACGAATTTGGAAGTGCAAATCTTCCTAGCCCAAGTGCCAATGAAGCATTTGGAAGTTCGATGAATGATTTTAATCAGGATGATGATAGTGACGTGCCGTTCTAAATTAAGAAATACTATAAAAAATAACCAAAGACAGTTTAAAGCTTTTATGCTTTTTACTGTCTTTTTCTTTTTAGGAAGTTCAGGTTTTGCGAATAAGATTTTGGTTCCTATGGATCCGAATGGGCAGCAAAATCACCTTAAAGCTTACGGAATAACTTATTTTGCTTTGGAAAATCAGATAAGAGCACAATGGTTGTTAAATTATCGTGGTGGTTCTTTTCTTTTTGATGCTGAAGAAAGCATACAGCGAGAATGTAAGATTAGGGGTGTTTCTTTTGAAATCTTAACCGATAATGATGCTAAAGCAATATTGGATGAAATTTCGAGTCCTTCTAAAAACCTAGAAAGCGTAATTTTAGAAAAGGCACCAAAAATTGCGGTGTATTCTCCGCAAGGAAATAAACCATGGGACGATGCGGTAACTATGGCCTTAACTTATGCTGAAATTCCTTACGAAACCATTTACGATACGGAAGTTTTAAGCGATGCTCTCGTTTTGTACGATTGGTTGCACTTGCACCATGAAGATTTTACAGGGCAATACGGGAAATTTTACAGAGCTTATCGAACCACACCTTGGTACATTGAGGATAAAAAAAATGCTGAAGCACTAGCCGCCAATTTGGGTTACGATAAAGTTTCAGAAGAGAAGCTTGCTGTAGCATTAAAAATTGGAGATTATGTAGTTGGGGGCGGATTTATGTTCGCTATGTGTAGTGCTACCGACAGTTTTGATATCGCACTTGCTGCTGAAAATACAGATATTGCCGAGCCAATGTTTGATGGAGATCCAAGTGATCCCGGTTATCAATCAAAATTGGATTTTACAAGTTCTTTCGCTTTTACCGATTTTGTTCTGGAAAGAAGTCCGATGGTTTATGAATTTTCTTCTATAGATATGACTGCTAAGCGAGCGGTGCCTATGGAGAAAGATTACTTTACCTTGATGGATTATTCGGCAAAATGGGATGTAATTCCTACAATGTTAACCCAAAATCATACAAGATTAGTAAAAGGCTTCATGGGGCAAACTACAGCTTATAATCCCGAAAATATAAAAGCTAATGTATTGGTAATGGGAGAGAATAAAGTGAATGGCGAAGCAAGATATATCCACGGAGTAAAAGGGAAAGGTTTCTTTACGTTTTACGGAGGTCACGATCCAGAAGATTATCAACATAGGGTAGGGGATCCTAAAACCGAGCTAGAATTGCATCCAAATTCTCCCGGTTATCGATTAATACTGAATAATGTATTATTTCCCGCAGCTAAGAAGAAAAAGAAGAAGACATAAGTGGATATAATATATTTTTCTGCTTATTTAATTATAAAAAATAGAGTATGAAGACATTTCAGAAACAAATAGCATTGAAGTCTAAATCCAGAGGCTTCCATTTAGTAACTGACGAAATTATAGATCAGTTTCCTGAGATTGGTGAAATTAAGCAAGGAATTTTTCAGGTTTTTATAAAGCACACTTCCGCAGGATTAACGATCAATGAAAATGCAGATCCTACAGTACGAGATGATTTTGAAAGTCATATCAATAAAATGGTGCCAGAAGACCAGCCATACTATCGTCACACTTTTGAAGGATCAGACGATATGCCAGCGCATATTAAAGCCTCACTAATGGGAACTTCAGTACAAATTCCTGTTACCGATGGAAAATTGAATTTGGGAACCTGGCAGGGAATTTATTTATGTGAACATAGAAATCACGGCGGATCAAGAAAATTGGTTTTGACCGTTATGGGATCCTAGTGATTGGAAAGAAATTAGAAAAAAAGCCTGGCATCACCAGGCTTTTTTTAATTGATATGTTCATCTAAAAAATCGACAAAAATTTTAATAATTTCTGGTTGTACCCAATAGGAGCCACCATGTTCTGCATTCTTCACGATATATTTTTTTGCTGATATGCCGCTTTCCTTAAGAGCATCATATAAATAAGAACTCTGGCTGGGAGATACAATTTGATCCTTATCTCCGTGCATAATTAAGAAAGGAGGGGTGTCTGCAGAAATGTAAACCGCAGGATCGCTTTTTTGTATAAGCTTAGATAAATCATCCTGAGGATCGTCGAAAGGTGGAATTCCGTTTAGAAATAGAGCTTCAGATGATGCCGCAGATTCATGTTTCTTCTGAGTTTCTTCTGAAAAATCTTTAGCGATGTTCCCCAAATTGGATACACCGTAAAGGTCGATTATTGCATTTACACTGCTATCTTCTTCTAAAAAATCACCTAAATCAAAACTCGTATGTTCGTTGGTAGTACCAGTAAGCGCTGCCAAATAGCCGCCGGCTGAAGCTCCCATCACCGCGATTTTATTTCGTGATAATCCATATTTTTCAGCATTGGCTTTTAAAAAACGAATGGCACTTTTAACATCCACCAGCGCATCGGGAAATTTACCCGAAGGAACCGTTCTGTACTCGATGCTAGCTACCAAATATCCTGCTTCTGCTAACGCTAATCGCTGTTGTATCGAACTTTCTTTATGGGAGCGTATAAATCCGCCACCCGGGATATATAAAACTGCGGGTAGCTTTCTATCTACACGTGGTTTTAAAATATCCATTTTCAGATTAATCGATCTGTCAGTTAAGCGACCTATAGGCTGAGAATACGTGATATTTTCATAAGCGGCTACTTCAACTTTTTGGTTATCTATTTCAAGAATTTCATCTGTGTTTGTAGTCATGCTTTTTTTTGACAAATTAACTTTAAACTCAAAAACGAGCTGATAACGAAATTTTAAATTTTATGGATTCAATATTAAACTTTTCAGAAATTATCTTAATCCAAAGTAACTTTTAAAGGAGATGCAATGATTTTAGACTGTTTCTCTAACATTTGTTGCCATTCTTTCTTATTAGCAACATCTCCGCTTTTTTCCCAAGCAAAACCAGCATAGTAGGTAAAGGTGTCTTTTGGTTGGGTAGTGATTAATAAGTTGCTTTGATCGGGAATATCACTTTTATAGGCGAAAGCAGAATCGATTGCTTTAGGTGCTATAACGATTCCTTCACCCACATTAGCATCATCAATTTGTTCCCAATGCATAATCCAGCCTTCTTCTTTATTAATTTCATATTCCCCATTGTTATCGTGTAAAGTTATACCGGTTGCATAGTTTGGAATGCTATCATCGGCTTGTAAGTATATTTCAAATTTAGAAAAGTGGTCGCCTAATGCTAAGCTTATTCTTTTAGTTTCCTTTACGTTATAAGGTCCCCAAGGATCGTAACTTAATTCGAATACGGTTTTTAAAGGACCGCTTGCGATGGTTTTATATTCCATAAAATTTTGAGACACGTAAAGACTGTCATCTTCAAAAACGCCTATACCGCCTAAACCGCGGCTTTTTCCCACATGGTATGGATCATAACCCTCACCATGATCTATATGATAATATCCGGGATTTTTAACATGCTCAGCATACCATTTATTAATTATCGGTTTTTCGGTTCTTTTTAACCAGATATCAATTCCGCTAGAAAGGGTGCTGCCGGCAACTCCTTCTAAAGCTTCTTTTTGCCCCGTAGGGCCGTAGGTTCTAAATGCAATTTTATCATTCTCCCAAGCGTAATCATCAGTTCTTTCAGGGACGAATCTTGAGTAGGCTTCGGCTTCTTTTTTAGCGGTTGTAAGCGTACTATCGTTTACTAATTGGTATTTAGAAGAAGCATTAGGCCCAATTTGGGCTTGAAACAGAAATTCCTTCGGAGTACCATCTTCATCATAATCTATCCACTGTGTTCTTAAAACCTGTCCCGAGCTATCTTTGATATGGATGTTTTCTAAGGAATAATCTTTAAATTTTGAAAGTATTTTTTCAGCATCAAAACTTACAATTTCAGTTCTTTTGAAATCTAGATCGTTTGTAACTTTTATTGAAACTTGATTTTCTTCATTTTTATCAGATTTGCATCCAGTGGCTAAAAGAAGACCAAGTATGGTAGTGGTAATTAGTTTATTCATTTTGTTGAGGTTTAGATTAGGATTTCGTTAGGTGAGGTCTTTATTTAAAGAAAACTCTGATGGTAATTTACCAAATTTTTCTTTAAAAATTTTCCTGAAATACTTCATATTGTTGAAACCAACTTCAAAAGCAGCCATAGAAATTGTTAAGCCTTCTTTCTGAATTAGGTACAAGGATTTTTCTAATTTGATATCTCTTATGTATTCATTAATGCTTTTTCCTGTGAGTGCTTTTATTTTTCTATATAAAGAAGCACGGCTCATCCCCATTTCTTTTGCAATTAATTCAACTATTTTTCCTTGAGATTGGATATGTTCCAGAACAGTTTTTTCAAACTTATTAAGAAATTTTTTCTCTATTTCAATCTGCTTACATTCTGTTTCACTTTTAACAGACGCATTTTCTTCAGGCTGAAGTAGATCTTTCTGCAACCTCAGTTTTCTGTCCAACAGGTTTCTAATTCTGGCATTTAGAATAGCAGTACTAAAGGGTTTAGTGATATAATCATCAGCCCCCTCGTCGTAAGCATTTATGATAGATTCTGAAGTATCTTTCGCAGATAGTAAAATTATAGGAATATGCGTAGTTTCATTTTTCGTTTTTAGAATTTTGGTTAAATCAATACCACTTTTTTCGGGCATCATGATGTCTGAAACTATTAAATCTGGTACATGTTTTATCGCCATATTAATTCCTTCCTGACCATTTAAAGCATGTAGCAAATCATATTTTTCTTTTAATATTGAAGAAAGATAATGATGAATATCAGGATTGTCGTCGATTAGTAAGATAAGTTCTCTATCGGTGTTGGGGTTCAATAAGGCGCGTGTCTCTAATTCTTTATTTTGCCCACTGGTATCTGTATAGATTAGCAGAAACTTATTTATTGAGAGCAGAAGCTAGATTTTATCAAGGCAATATTGCAGGAGCTACTCAGGATGTTAATACTATAAGGGAAAGAGCAGATGCTTCTCAATTATATACAGATGTTACTATTGGAGATATTTGTGCTGAAAGAGGTAGAGAACTTTACTTGGAAGAATGGAGAAATGTTGAATTAACTCGAATATCTCATTGCTTAGCAATGAGTGGAATGCCAGATGAATGGGGGAATACTTACAATCTTGATTCATGGGATCAACAATCTGGAACCGATGAATCTGGAGGAAGCTATTGGTATCAACGAATTGTTCATTATACACTCTACAATAAATATCCGGAGGGGATTGTAATTCCGAATGGTACCAATTATTATACGATGGATAAGCGAAACGTATTTTGGCCAATACCTAACAGTGCTATAGCTGCTAATATACAAGGACAATTAAGTCAGAATTATGGTTACGACGGTTATGATCCTAGTACGAAAGTATGGGATAGTTGGGAAAATGCCGTTGAAGATGAAGGGAACGTTGAGTAATTTCAATTTGTAAAATATAGGGTTTGAATAACTCTAACAAGTACTCTTATTTTATTTATATTTCAATATTTGATGAATTTGAGTAGAGAACGTCAAAGTAGTACACTTGGCATTCTCTACTTTTTAATATTTTGCTTAAAATATTGAATCTTAAACCAATAAATTTTAACTGAATCATCAGACCCTCAAAAAAAGTCAATTAGCACCATCTCGATTTATTAAAAAAAATGAATATTGTGAAAGAAAAAGAAGCTTTATAAAAATGCTGAAGTATGTATGTTTTTTTAATTTATTAATACTGCTCCTAACAGGTTGCTCTTCTACAAAAGTTAAAGACATAGAAGTAGGAGAAGGTTGGGCAAATAATTCAGTAAATACAGTGATTTTCCGGAAGAATGCTTTAGTCTCTTCCGGAGATTTTCAATTTATAGCATATTACGATGATTCCTCAAGAGTAATACTGGGTAATAGAAAGCTTAACAGCAAAAAATGGAAACTACAAACTTCAGATTTTACAGGTAACACCAAGGATGCTCATAACGCAATTAGCATCGCCTTAGATGGTGACAATAGACTCCACGCTAGCTGGGATCATCATGATAATCCATTAAATTATGCAGTTAGTGAATCTGCATTCAGTACAACATTAGGGGAGAAAGTAGCAATGACAGGTAAAGACGAAAATAAGCTATCCTATCCTCAATTTTATAATCTTAAAAACGGAAATTTATTTTTCTTATACCGATCTGGGCAATCAGGGAAAGGAAAATTGGTTTCAAAATTATACAATATTGATAATCGAGAATGGGAAGATTTACACGATAATTTAATCGATGGCGAAGGAGAACGAAATGCTTATTGGCAGGCTAGTGTAGATAGAAATGGAACTATTCATCTATCTTGGGTGTGGCGTGAAAGTTGGGATGTTTCTACCAATCATGATATGGCGTATGCGAGATCAAAAGATGGTGGCATAACATGGGAAAAATCCAATGGAGAACGATATAAACTACCCATCACAGCGAGTACGGCCGAGTATGCTTGGAAAATTCCACAAAGCAGCGAATTGATCAATCAAACTTCAATGACTGCCGATAAAAATGGAAATCCTTATATTGTAACCTATTGGACAGAAGATAATAAAACTGATTATCAGTTAATTTATCTGGAAAAAGGAGAATGGAAGCACGAAAACACAAACTTTAGGAATTCAACTTTTCAGCTAGGTGGAGGGGGAACAAAAAAGATTCCGATTTCCCGTCCTGAAATTTTATTGAAAGAAACCGAAGATGATCCTGTGATCTATCTTCTCTTTAGAGATGAAGAGAGAGGAAACAAAGTTTCGATGGCTTACCATCAATTAAATAATGAAAGTCCATGGAATGTAATCGATTTAACTAAGGAATCTGTTGGAGAATGGGAGCCTAATTATGATTTGGGACTTTGGGAACGAGAGGGGGAATTGCATGTTTTTGTTCAAAAAGTAACGCAAGTGGATGGAGAAGGAATCGCAGAATCAGAGCCAACTAAAGTACGTGTATTAGAAATTTCAAATTTACCATTAAAATAAATTTTATATAAAATGAAACCATTATTAAAAGTATTAAGTCTTTCACTACTGCTGTCGGCAGGAGTTTCCTGTAAAAATAATCAGGAAGATAATAAAACCGAGATAGATCAGTCTGAAGCAAAAGAAACAAGTATAGATAAGAAAATTTCCGAAGAAAAAATTGATTCAGTCACTCAACTGGCAGCTAACCAATATATATCTATGGCAGGTAAGATTGAAGAAGGAGAATACCCTAAAACATTTTACCCTAAAAAAGGCGAATTTGAAGCTAGTAATTCTGGTTGGTGGACTAGTGGATTCTATCCAGGTACTTTGCTTTATTTATATGAAGAAACAGGGAAAGATACCCTAAAAACAGAAGCCGAACATATTTTGGAGCATCTAAAAAGAGAAGCGAAAAATACCAGTACGCATGATCTTGGTTTTATGATGTTTTGCAGTTTTGGTAACGCAAACCGTCTAGATCCAAAACAAGAATATAAAGATATTTTAATGGAGAGCGCTAAGTCTTTGGCCATACGCTATAACGATACCGTAAAAGCAATCCGATCTTGGGATAGTGCCCCTTGGAATAAAGCAGAAAAAGGAGATTTGGTAGTCATAATTGATAATATGATGAATTTGGAACTTCTTTTTTGGGCTGCAGATCATAGCGGTGATGAGCGATATCGTGAAATAGCTATTAATCACGCCAACACTACCATGAAAAATCATTTTAGAGATGATTATAGTACGTATCATGAGTTAATTTATGATGAAGAAACGGGAGAAGCCAAATCCAAAATAACAGCACAAGGTTTTGCAGACGAATCGTCTTGGGCTCGTGGCCAAGCTTGGGGACTTTATGGTTACGTTTTAATGTATCGAGAAACTAAAGAGCAAAAATATCTGGATCAGGCGAAGAATATTGCAAAGTTCATTTTGGAGCATCCAAATATGCCAGAAGATATGGTGCCTTACTGGGATTATGATGCTGAAGATATTCCAGATGATTTTAGAGATAGTTCTGCGGCCGCAGTAATCGCTTCAGCATTAATCGAGTTACATGAGTATACCGAGGACGAGAACTATTTTAATTCTGCTGAAAAAATGTTGTCTAGCCTAATGTCTGATGAATATTTAGCTGAACAAGATGAATTAGGTGGATTCTTACTGAAACATGGTGTAGGTAGTAAGCCTGCAAACTCTGAAGTAGATGTGCCACTTACCTACGGTGATTACTATTTTGTAGAAGCTCTAAAAAGATACCAGGAACTGTAAACCAAAATCAGAAATAGATTAATTAAAAATATGAAAAAGAATTTTTTTAGCCTTCTTAGTTTGCTGGTTTTTACTGCAACATTTGCTCAGCAAAATGAATGGGAAGACCCTACAACTTTAGATCGAAACAAACTGGAAGGCCATAGCGATTTTGTGCTCTATTCTTCCGCTTCTAAAGCCTTAAAGAACGAACCTAAATCTTCAGATTTATACCATAGTTTAAACGGGACCTGGAAATTTAATGTTGTTCAACATCCTAGTGAACGCCCTTTAGATTTTTACAAGGAATCATTGAACGACAGTGAATGGGACGATATCAAGGTTCCTTCTAATTGGGAATTAGAAGGTTTCGATTTGCCGATTTATACCAATGTGACTTATCCGCATCCTAAAAATCCACCTTATATCGGATTTCCTTCGGAAGAAAAAACCGAGAGTGGCGAGATCATCAACAAAAACTCAAAAGATGGTGATGAAGAAATTTATAATCCAGTAGGAACATATAGAAGAACTTTTACTGTTCCGCAGCAATGGGACGATCACGAGATTATTCTTCGATTTGGATCAATTTCTGGTTACGCTAGAATCTTTATAAATGGCGAAGAAGCGGGAATGACCAAAGCATCTAAAACGCCGGCTGAATTTGATATTACTGAATTTTTAAAGGATGGAGAAAATCTTTTAGCTGTCCAAGTGTTTAGATGGCACGACGGAAGTTATCTGGAAGACCAGGATTTCTGGCGTTTGAGTGGTTTGGAGCGCGATGTATATTTACAAGCGGTTCCAAAAACTACAATATGGGATTATTTTGTAACCAGTGGTTTGAGTAACGATTATAGCGATGGCGAATTAAACGTCAATGTAAAACTGAAGGATTTTGGTAAAGGCAGTATCAAAAAGCCAAAAGTGAAATTCACATTAATGGATCCTTCTGGTAAAGAAGTGTATTCAGAAACTAAATCCTTAGATAAAAAAGCAACTGAAGTGAGCTTCGGTAAAAATCTTGCTGAGGTTAAAAAATGGAGTAATGAATTTCCGAATCTCTACAAATACACGATCAGTCTATTAGATAAAAAAGACAATGAAGTGGCTGCAATTTCAGGAAAAACAGGTTTCCGTGAAGTGGAAATTAAAAATGCGCAGCTAATGGTGAATGGACAGGCGATTACAGTAAACGGAGTGAATTTGCACGAACATCATCCTGATAAAGGTCACACGCCCGATCGAGAAATGATGCGCAAAGATATCGAGGTGATGCAGAAGAACAACGTAAATGCAATCCGAATGAGTCATTATCCGCACGATTCTTATATCTATGAATTGGCTGATGAATACGGAATGTATGTTGTAGATGAAGCCAATATCGAAACTCACGAGATGGGAGCAGAGTGGCAAGGCAATTTTGATAAATCAAAGCACCCAGCTTACCTTAAAGATTGGGCCGCAGCGCACATGGACAGAATTCGGCGTATGGTTGAGTTTCACAAAAATCACTCTTCTATTATTGTTTGGTCTTTAGGAAACGAAAGTGGAAATGGTCCCGTATTCTACGATGCTTACGATTGGATTAAAGAGCGAGATACTACCCGTAAAGTTCAGTTTGAGCAGGCAGGGGAAAATAGAAATACCGATATCGTTTGTCCTATGTATCCTGGCATGAATCACATGAAAGAATATGCTGAGGATGATAGCAAAGAACGCCCATTTATTATGTGTGAATATTCTCATGCGATGGGAAATAGTAACGGAAACTTTCAGGAATACTGGGATATTATCGATAATAGCGATCACATGCAAGGTGGCTTTATCTGGGATTGGGTCGACCAGGGATTACGAACGGAAACCGAAGACGGACGTGAGTTTTGGGCTTATGGCGGCGATCTTGGCGCTGAAAAATTGCAAAATGATCAAAACTTTAATGCTAACGGACTTGTAACTGCGGATCGTGAACCACATCCAGCTTTAGAGGAAGTGAAAAAAGTATATCAAAACATCAAATTTGAGCTTAATGGCAATGACCTTTCTATAAAAAACAAGTTCAATTTCACGAATTTGGATGCGTTCGATTTCAAATGGGAATTACTTGCTGACGGAGAAGTGGTACAATCTGAAAAATTCAATATTGAAGTCGCTCCAAATACTTCAAAATCGATTTCAGTTACTTTGCTGGAACTTCAGGATAAAGAATATTTCTTAAGCGTGTATGCGTACACTAAAAAAGCGAAAGCGATGGTTCCTGCGGGACACGAAATTGCCAGAGAACAATTCAAAATCGGGGAAACTACTTATTTTGCTGAAAATCATACAGAGACTTCAGGTGATTTAAAAGTAAAAAAACAAGGCGACAAACTTCAATTTTCAACGGCAACTATTGAAGGTACTTTCAATACCAAAACCGGAAGTTTTGAAGCGTATCATTTAAAAGACAGCGAGAAATCACCAATTTCGGTATTTCCGCAGCCTTATTTTTGGAGAGCGCCTACTGATAATGATTTTGGAAATGGCATGCCGAAAAAATTGAAAGCTTGGAAAGAGGCAACGCATAATTCAGAAATAACAAATGTTGAGGTTGCCAAAAAAGACAAATCTGGACAGCGAATTACAGTGACCTATCAATTAGCCGGAGTCGATGTTCCATACACGGTTGAATATCTAATTGAAAACAGCGGAAAAATTAAAGTAACCGCAAGTTTACAATCTGAAAAAGATTTACCTGAAATCCCACGATTTGGAATGCGCATGATCTTACCTGGCGATTACGAGAACCTGACATATTACGGTCGTGGGCCTTGGGAAAATTATTCAGATAGAAATACTTCAGCGTTTTTAGGTATCTACGAAGATAAAGTCGAAAATCAGTTTACGTGGGGTTATATTCGTCCGCAAGAGGCCGGTTATAAAACCGATGCGCGTTGGATTCAGCTTAAAAATAGTAATGGCACTGGATTAAAAATAGTTGGTGAACAACCTCTAGGGTTTAGTGCTTTAGACATTGCTACTGAAGATTTAGATCCGGGAGAACAGAAAGCGCAAAGACACCCTACAGATCTTGAAGTTCAGGACAAAGTATTTTTGCATGTCGATTATAAACAACGTGGTTTAGGTGGTGATAATTCATGGGGACGTTATCCGCATAAGCAATATCGCCTAGAGGAAAATAACTATAGTTATTCCTATACTGTATCATTATTTCAATAAAAAATAAAATATAAGTGTGATTTGAAGCTATCCTTAGAAATTTAAACGTCTAGGGATAGTTTTTTATATGCGATATCAACTGTTTCGAAAACATGAATAAATTCTTTCTGTTTTTTCTTTTATCCACTTTCAGTCATTGCTTTTCGCAAAAAAGTACTGATACCTTATTTGATTATAAATTAGTATGGTCAGATGAATTTGATAAAGGCAACAAACCTGATTCTGAATTTTGGTCTTATGAGAAAGGTTTCGTTAGAAACGAAGAATTACAGTGGTATCAGGATGATAATGCATCAATTCATGATGGTCTATTAGTAATTGAAGCTAGGAAAGAAAGAATTAAAAACAGTCAATATAAGCCCAAAAGTGAGAAATGGTATGAACGTAGAGAATTTGCAAATTATACTTCTGCCAGTGTTAATACTAAAGATAAGTTCAGCTTTAAATACGGAATTTTAGAAGTAAAGGCTAAAATCGATACTGCCTTAGGAATGTGGCCGGCAATTTGGACGTTGGGTATAGAAAAAGGCTGGCCGTATAATGGAGAGATCGATGTAACGGAATATTATTTAGTCGATCAAAAACCTGCAATTTTAGCAAATGCTGCCTGGAAAGGAAAAACCGATTATGTCGCTTGGGATAGTGAAAAGATTCCGTTTTCAAAATTCCTAGAAAAAGATCCAAAATGGGCAGATAGCTTTCACATTTGGAGAATGCATTGGGCAAAAGAAGTGATTAAGATTTATTTAGATGAAGAATTGCTGAATACAATAGATCTTTCTAAAACAGAGAATCCCGATGGTTTTAATCCTTTTCATCAACCACATTATATTTTATTAAATCTAGCAATCGGAAGTAATGGAGGTGATCCTTCAGCTACTTTGTTTCCAAAAAAATACGAGATTGATTATGTACGAGTTTATCAAAAAAAAATAACAAATTATGAAAATAACCAAGCTTCAATTAGTACTAGTAATGCTACTTTTTTCAAGTCAGTTTTATGCTCAGGATTTAAACCAGCCAGAGCCTAAAGAAGTACGTGAATTTTATGTGGCATCATTAGTTAAAATTTCAGATCCAGTTTTAACTAATCTTGCAGAAGGAAAACTAAAAGAAAAAATGCCGGTAGAACGATCTCCAGGTGCCTGGGACGATCGTACTCATGTAACTTATTTAGAAGCCTTCGGAAGGACACTATCGGGAATAGCACCTTGGTTAGAATTAGGGCCCGATAATACCAAAGAAGGAAAACTGAGAAAAAAATATATCGAATTAGCTCGAAAAGGAATTGATAAAGCAACCAATCCTAATTCAGCAGATTTCATGAATTTCAATAAGGATGGTCAGCCATTAGTAGATGCTGCATTTTTTGCACAAGGTCTGCTAAGAGCACCTACGCAGTTGTGGGATCCACTTTCCGAAGAAATTAAAAAGAATGTAATCGCGGCTCTAAAATCGTCTCGAGATATCCAACCTTACTATAGTAACTGGTTGTTATTTACCGGAATGGTAGAAGCAGCGCTGCTTAAATTTGATGACGGCGCAGATATGGTTCGATTGGCATATCCTATTAACAAACATATGGAATGGTATCTTGGTGATGGGATGTATGGTGATGGTCCAAATTTTCATTGGGATTACTACAATAGTTTCGTGATTCAGCCAATGTTGTTAGACATTTTAAAAGCGATGGAAGAAGCCGGCGTAGGCCGCGAAAAAGATTTTGAAAAGGTAAAAGAGCGAGCACAACGTTACGCTAGCATTCAGGAACGATTAATTTCTCCTACCGGAACGTATCCGCCAATTGGTAGATCTTTAGCGTATCGTTTTGGAGCTTTTCAGGCGCTTTCTCAGGTGGCACTTTGGAAGAATTTAAGCGAAGAAGTAGCACCTGCTCAAGTACGATCTGCATTATACGCTGTAATCAAAAATCAAATTGAAGCTAAAGGAACTTTTGATAAAAATGGATGGCTTCAGGTTGGGCTTGTAGGAAATCAAAACAATATCGGAGAAGCTTATATTTCTACCGGAAGTCTTTATCTAAGTACTGAAGCATTTTTGGTTTTAGGACTCTCTCCGGAAGATGAGTTTTGGACAGCTCCTGCAAAAGCCTGGACGCAAAAGGCAATATGGAGTGGACAAAGCATTCCTATAGATCATCACTATTAAAATTTGAAAATGAAATATCCGAAATCTAAATACCTCATTGTTTTAATATTATTATTTGCGAAATTTAATTTAAGTTCTCAATCCTCTTCGCCCGGTTATACCGCTTTCCGCCCCGGAGAAATCTGGAAAGACAACGAAGGGAATCATATTAATGCACATGGTGGAGGGATTCTATTTAAAGACGGAATTTATTACTGGTATGGAGAGCATAAGGGCAAATCCAGCTTAGCACGAGTAGGGATTACAGTTTATTCTTCTGAAGATTTATACAATTGGAAAAATGAAGGTGTAGCACTTTCTGTAGCAAAAGATCCAGATTCAGAAATAACTTCTGGTAGTGTTATGGAGCGCCCAAAGGTGGTTTATAACAAAAAGACCGATAAATACGTAATGTGGTTTCATCTTGAATTAAAAGATCAGGGTTATGCCGCAGCGAGGACAGGAATTGCGATTAGTGATTCGCCACTGGGACCGTTTACTTACTTAAAATCATATCGACCAAATTCGAAACAATGGCCACAAAATTTTAAAGAAGACTGGAAAGAAACCGCTAAAAATGGAGACCCGGAAGAATGGTGGACGCCAAAGTGGCGTAAAGCTTTAAAAGAGGGAATGTTTGTTCGGCGTGATTTTGAAAACGGGCAGATGTCACGAGATATGACGGTGTATATGGATAAAGATGATACAGCGTACCATATTACTTCTTCTGAAGAAAATCAGACTTTACATATTTCTAAATTAACCGATGATTATCTTGATTTTACCGGAGAGTGGGTGAGGATGCAACCCGGTGGACAAAATGAAGCACCTGCTATTTTCGAGAAAGATGGTTATTGTTATATGATTACTTCAGGATTAACAGGCTGGGCGCCTAATGCTGCGCGTTCTTTTAGAGCAAAATCTATCATGGGACCATGGGAAAAACTAGGAAACCCTGCAGTTGGAGAAAATGCCGACAAAACTTTCTTTTCACAAAGTACTTTTGTGTTACCAGTACAGGGAAAAGAAGATAGTTTTATCTTTATGGCAGACCGCTGGAAACCTAAAAATCATATTAATGGCCGCTATATCTGGTTGCCTATAGAATGGGAGAACGAAAAACCAATCATTCGTTGGAAAAAGGAGTGGGATCTATCTTCCTTTTAAAAACAATTAGTTTCAGATTACTTGATACTTTGGCAGTTTATAATTTAATTGGATAACAATCAAAAATCTACTTTTACTTATAAAAAATGATACGAAATAAAATTACCGTTTTTGCATTGTTTGCGATCATTATGTCATTGCTTTCTTGTAAACAAACTTCTGAAAAAAGTGATAAGAACGCAGCAGAATCTAAAGCTGAAAAAGAAAAAATGGCTGCTTACCTAATGGTCTATTTTAAAGATGACGACCATAGTTTGCATATGGCTTTAAGTAATGATGGCGAAAGTTTTACAGATATTAACAAGGGCAAAGCAGTAATTGCCGGAGATACAATTGCCGAACAGCAAGGAATCCGAGATCCGCATATTTATCGCGGGGAAGACGGTAATTTTTACTTGGCGATGACAGATCTGCATATTTTTGCTAAGAGAGACGGACTTAGAGAAACCGAATGGCAACGAGCAGGCGAAAAATATGGATGGGGTAATAATCGTGGTTTTGTCTTAATGAAATCTAATGATCTTATAAACTGGCAAAAGACAAATGTTAGAATTGATAAGTCTTTTCCCGGCTACGAAGAAGTAGGAGCGGCTTGGGCACCAGAAACTACTTTTGATAAAAAAGAAGGTAAATTGATGCTGTATTATACGATGCGAATGGGGAATGAGCGTAATCAAATGTATTACTCTTACGTGAATGATAATTTTGATAGTTTAGTAAGCGAGCCTAAATTGATTTTCGATTATCCTAAGGATGTTTCTTATATCGATGCCGATATTACTCAAATTGGTAATAAATTCCATATGTTTTACACACCACATGATGGTACACCGGGAATAAAACAAGCAGTTTCTTCTGAGATTAATCAGGGTTACGAATATCAGGAAGAGTGGATTGACAAAGAAGCTGAAGCTAGTGAAGCTCCAAATGTTTGGAAGATTATCGGCGAGGATAAATGGATCTTAATGTATGATATCTACGGAATTCAGCCTCATAATTTTGGATTTTTGGAAACTACCGATTTTAAGAACTTTAAAGACTTAGGGCATTTTAATGAAGGTGTTATGAAAGCGACTAATTTCTCTTCGCCAAAACACGGGGCGGTAATTCATCTTACTAAATCTGAGGCAGAAAACTTAGCTGCATACTGGAATTTTGATTTTGAAGCATAAGCTATGAAATACTATTGCAGTACGCTATTGCTATTATTTGTTCAGATTACGTTTTCCCAGAAAAACATGGAAGCTTATCTTTTTGCTTATTTTGAGGGAAGTGGAGAAGCTGAGTTGCAAGAGCAATTACGATTTGCCGTTAGTCCCGATGCTAAAACCTGGAAAGCCTTAAATAATAATCAGCCAATTTTAAATTCTTCTAGAATCTCAAATACAGGAGGTATACGAGATCCTCATATATTAAGATCTAACGATCGGTTTTATATGGTGGCTACAGATATGTTTACGGTTAAAAATGGTTGGGACGAAAATCCTGGAATTATTCTAATGCATTCTGATAATCTTATTGAATGGGAAGCTACTGCAATCGATTTTAGGCAAATTTACCCTGAAAAATTTGAAGATGTACAATGGGTTTGGGCGCCCCAAACTTTTTATGATAAAGAGAAAGACAAGTATTTGATCTATTTTACCATTCGGTTTAAAGGACAAGAAAATCTGGATTTCTACAGTGCTTATGCTAATGAGGATTTTAGTGGTTTTGAAAATGAACCAGAATTAATGTTCCGTGCTAAATATGGAGCTATAGACGGCGATATAATTTATAAAGATGGAATTTACCATTTGTTTTATAAAGGAAATACCAAAGACCAAAAAGGCAAAGAATTTAAAAATGGAATTCAGCAGGCTATTAGTAGATCTTTGGATGGACCTTGGAAAGAAGATTTTGAGTATTTAGATGCTTATGCAAATTCAAAAATTAATGTAGAAGGTTCTTCAGTTTTTAAATTGAATGATTCGGAAGAATATATACTGATGTACGATCTGTATTCTAGTGGTAAATATGAATTTCAAAGAAGTAAAGATCTTTTTAATTTTTCAGAAGAAACAGAAAGTTTTACCAAGGATTTTCATCCACGACACGGAAGTGTAATTGGAATTACTAGTAAAGAAGCAAAACGACTTAACGATAAATGGGGCGGCGTACCTAAAACGCTTTTAAAATAAAGTTTATGAGAACTAAAGCAAGTCTTATTATAATACTATTCTGTTTTGTAAGCCTTAAAGCACAAACAGTAAAAGATTCATCATTTGTTTTTCAGGCTGAACAAAATCCGATCATTACATATAAATATACGGCAGATCCTGCAGCTTTTGTAGAAGATGATGTCTTATGGTTATTTACCGGTCACGATTATGAAGGCGGGCAAAAAGGATATAAAATGAAAGATTGGTTAGTATTTTCTACTAAGGATATGAAGACCTGGAAAGAACATCCTGTGCCTTTAAAAATAACCGATTTTAAATGGGCTACTAGTGGTGATGCTTATGCTGGCCATGTTATGGAAAGAAATGGGAAATACTACTGGTATATTAGCACCAATTGGACGGGAATTGGCGTTGCCGTAGCCGATCGTCCAGAGGGACCTTATAAAGATGCATTAGGGAAACCACTTCTTACTAATGAAGATTGTTTTGCTTCTACACATTCCTGGACTTGTATAGATCCTGCAATTTTTATCGATGAGGACGATCAAGCCTGGATTTTTTGGGGAAATGGCGTGTGTTACTATGCAAAATTGAAGGATAATATGATTGAGATAGATGGAGAGATCAAAAAAATTGATTTTGAAGGATTCGAATTTACCGAAGCACCTTGGGTACACAAAAAAGACGGTATGTATTATTTAACCTATGCAACAGGTTTTCCTGAAAAGATCGCTTACGCAATGGCAGAAGATATTGAAGGACCATACGAGTATAAAGGGATATTAAACGAAATTGCAGGAAATAGTAACACCAATCATCAGGCTATCGTAGATTTTAATAACGATTGGTATTTTATTTATCATAACGGAGGTATCCAAACTGATGGATCTAGTTATAGTAGATCTGTTTGTATAGAAAAAATGAAGTATAATCCAGATGGTACTATTAGACCAATAAAAATGACAACAAAGGGAATTTACGAAGGAGAATGAGTTATTCTCCTTCAGATAACCCCAGTCCTAAATCTTCTAATGATTTTCCTTTTGTTTCTGGCATCATAAATTTTACATACAACAATTGAAGTATCATCATAAAGGCGAAACATGCAAAAACCCAACCAGGGCCAATGCTTGCAAATAGCACAGGTACAAGTGATGGTATGATTGCAGCTAACACCCAGTGTGTCGAAGAGCCAAAAGCCTGGCCATCGGCACGTAGGTGATTAGGGAAAATTTCAGAAATAAATACCCAAATTACAGATCCCTGTCCAATAGCATGGGCTGCAATAAAGATGAATATAAATATAGGTACACTCAGCCCGCCCCAATCTAAAAAGAAAGCAGCCGATACCATCGCTAATGAAATAATGTAACCAACAGATCCAATAAACATTAAAGTTCTTCGGCCTAATCGATCAATTAGAAATAAAGCAAGAAAAGTAAAAATGATATTGGTAATCCCTACACCAATACTACTCATTAAGGAAGCGCTTTCTCCTAAACCAGCTTCTTCAAAAATGCGAGGTGCATAATAGAGAAGTGCATTAATCCCGGAAAATTGATTAAAAAACGCGATGAGAAAAGCTAATATTAGTGGTTTTCGATACTTTTTCATGAAGATATTTTCATTGCTTGATTTTCCATGATCTGATTGTCGCTTTATTTCAGCAATTTTAGCATCTAAATTTTTTGAGGTATCAATTTGTGAAAGAATAGATTTTGCTTTTGCAATTTTACCTTGTGAAATTAACCAACGTGGACTTTGCGGAATTATTAATACAAGGAAAGTGTAAATTAAAGCGGGTAGAGCTTCCATGCCTACCATCCAGCGCCAGGGTTCGCTTCCGGTTTCTCTTAATAGATAATTTGAAGCATAAGCGGCTAACATCCCAAGAACGATATTGAATTGATAAAATGCTACCAGGCGTCCGCGGTCTTTTTCAGGAGCAATTTCAGAAATATAAGCAGGTGCGGCAATTGTTGAAGCACCAACTCCTAAACCTCCAATAAATCTAAAAATTCCGAAGATATAAGGATCGTCCACTAAAGCAGACCCCAGTGCAGAGATCACATATAAAATTCCGATAAAAAATAAGCTTTTTTTTCTTCCGAAGAAATTAGCTGGGAAACCACCAAAAAGGGCTCCGGCTACCGTTCCCCATAGTGCCATCCCAATAACATAGGTGCCATGAAAAGCATCTGAGCTTTGCCAAATTTGTTGTAATTGCTTCTCAGCTCCCGAAATTACTACGGTATCAAAACCAAATAAAAATCCTGCGAATGCTGCGCAAAGTGACCAGAGAACTATTTTGTTCATTTTGTTAAAGTAAAATTCAAATTTTTTTAGAATATAGCCATTTTTATCGAAATGATAATTTACACTTTAAAATTTCAGAAATTTGTATTTCAGCGCTTTATGAAAATATGTAATTATTCGATTCTAATTTTAAAAGGGTAAAAATTGAGACAGTTACGAAAACGATATTGTGAAATTTTTATATCTTCGAGTTAAACCTTATATAAAAGCTTTTTCAAGTCTATGGATTGAATCTATTTTCGCTGAGTATTAACAACAAAAAAACTAAAATTATGGCATCTTATTTAAGAACGGAGGAGGTAAAAACATCATTGAGGGTATTGGTAAATCAATATATCGAGGAGTGCAAAAATTGCGAAGTAATTCCGCAAGACTTTATCGATTTATTGCGTCATAACTTTTTAGCAAAATTTGTTTTTTATAATAAAGCAGATAAAAAAATTGAAATAGGAATTAATCAGGGTTCTGAGCCTTCTGGTTATCCAAATATAAAAGTATTTAGTTTCCCGGTAAACGATACAGATTGGTTGGATAAATCGTTTAAAAGCGATAAAAATGACCTTGAATTTTACGGAAAATTACTAAATAGAAATGAAGTGATCAGCTCATCAGAGCTTGTATTGATCTAAGATATTACTTAATGTTGTAATACAAAAAATCCGGAAGCCTGCTTCCGGGTTTTTTATGTCTATGCAAAATTTGTCGTATTTTATTTACTGGTAATATCGGCAACAATAAGTTTTGCGTGTACTCTGGAATTTTCTATAAACCATTTGTGAGTTTCCATTCCACCGCAAATAACCCCGGCAAGATAGATTCCCGGAATATTCGTTTCCATCGTATTTTCATCGTACATCGGGATGCGCTTTTCTTCATTTTTTAGCGAAACACCAATCTTATCCAAAAACTCAAAATTAGGTCGATAACCGGTTAGTAGAAGTACAAAATCATTTTCAATATGTTGCTCACCTTCCGGAGTTTCAACAATAACTTTGTCTTCTTGTATTGCTTTAATGCTGGAATTAAAAAGAGCTTTGATGCTTCCTTCTTCAATCCTATTTACAATATCTGGTCGTACCCAGTATTTTACACGCGGACCAATGTATTCTTTTCTAACCACCATGGTTACATCACCACCTTTTCGATAAATTTCTAATGCTGCATCTACGGCAGAATTGCTAGCGCCAACTACAATTGTTTTTTGCGTTGCATAGTAATGAGGATCGTTATAATAGTGAGCAACCTTTGGAAGTTCTTCTCCATCAATCCTAAGGTAATTGGGGATATCGTAAAAACCTGTAGCAATTACTACATTTTTAGCTTTATACCTACCTTTGGTAGAAATGACTTCTTTTACTTCTGAATCTGATTTAACTTCAGTAACCTTTTCAAATAAATGAATATTGATATTATCTGAAGTTGCAATTCTTCGGTAATATTCTAAAGCTTCCGCTTTCCTGGGTTTCGGATTGTTACTAATAAAAGGAATCCCGTCTAGCTCCAATTTTTCTGAAGTAGAAAAAAATGTCATATTAGTAGGGTAGTGGTAAAGACTATTTACCAGGCAGCCTTTTTCGAGAATTACATAAGACAGGCCTTGTTTTTCAGCTTCTATACCGCAGGCAATACCTATTGGGCCACCGCCTATAATAACAATATCGTAAGTATCTTTAGGAGTTTGCAAGATTCTTTAAATCTTTAATGGTTTCTAATTGATTTTCTGCCTTGAAAACATAACTGCCGGCAACGAGTATATCTGCTCCCGCTTTAATTAGTTTTTCAGCATTCTTATTGGTTACCCCACCATCGATTTCGATTAAAGTTTCAGCATTTTGATTAAGTATCATTTCTTTTAATCTACGAACCTTAGTATACGTGTTTTCAATAAAAGATTGTCCGCCAAAACCGGGGTTAACACTCATTATAAGTACTATGTCGATATCTTTAATAATATCTTTCAATAAATCTACATTAGTATGAGGATTTAAAGCAACACCCGCTTTCATACCTTCAGCCTTAATAGCTTGCAAGGTTCTATGCAAGTGAGTACATGCCTCGTAATGAATGGTAAGATTATTCGCTCCCAACGCTGCAAATTCTTTAATATAGCGATCTGGATCTACAATCATAAGATGAACATCCATCGTTTTTTTTGCATGCTTGTTAATCGCATTTACTACCGGCATTCCAAAAGAAATATTTGGGACAAAAACACCATCCATAATATCTATATGAAACCACTGCGCTTCACTATTATTTACAGTTTCGATATCGCGTTGTAGATTGGCAAAATCTGCGGCGAGTAGGGAAGGGGCTATAATTTTTTCTCTCATTTCTACTGAATGTTTCTCTAACAAAAATACTAAGAATAAGTCTTATGGCTAAGGATTTACAGGAAAAGCTTGGTGAACTTTAATTTCGATTTATAATTGAATATCTTTGGAAAATCTAAAGCATATATGTTATGATTTTTATCGAAAATGAGGGAAATAATGATCCTTTTTTAAACCTGGCACTAGAAGAATATATACTTCGGAATTTTGATCGTGGTCAGGATTATTTGTTATTCTACATTAATGAACCTTCGATTATTATCGGTAGAAATCAAAACACGCTAGAGGAAATTAACCATTCTTATGTTGAGGAGCAGGACATTAAAGTGGTACGAAGAATTTCTGGTGGCGGTGCGGTCTATCATGATTTCGGAAACTTAAACTTTAGCTTTATTACCGATTACGATGTAAAAAGTCTGAATAATTTTAGAAAGTTTACAGAGCCTGTTATTAAAGTACTAAACAAAATGAATGTTCCTGCGGAGTTGAAAGGCCGTAATGATATTGTTGTGAATGATCGTAAAATATCTGGCAACGCACAATTTAGTAGTGTGAAAAGAATGTTTAGCCACGGTACGCTATTGCTGGATTCAGATTTGGATGAGGTTACTAAAGCGCTTCAGGTGAAAATGAGTAAAATTCAGTCTAAAGGGCATAAATCGGTACGTAGTCGTGTTGCTAATATTAGTGAATTTTTAACTGAACCGATGGATATTGAAACCTTCCGAAGTAAAATTCTAAAAGGTTTATATGAGGAGCGCGAAGAATTTGAAACCTACCATTTAACTGAAGAAGAATGGCAAGGTGTACATAAATTGAAAGCCGAAAAATACGATTCTTGGGATTGGAATTATGGGCGTTCTCCTAAATTTAACATTCAACGAACTAAGCGTTTTCCGGTAGGAGAAATAGATCTAAGAATATTTGTAGAAAAAGGACGTATCGAAGAATTTAAAATCTATGGTGATTTCTTCGGAAAAGAACCGGTGTCAAACATCGAAAATAGATTAATCGGTGCGAGATACGATAAACCAGAAATCGAATCCTTATTAGCAGATATTGATACTAAATTTTACTTTGGAGACTTGCCAAAAGAAGACTTTATCGATCTTATTTATGGTGAAGATTAGAACTTATCGCTAAGAAAAGCGCTTAAAATGTTACGAACCACAATTTGTGAGGATTTATCTAAAGTTTCTAAGCATTTAAGATAAGGAACGTCATCGTGAATTAAATTCTTAGAGCGCTTGGATATAAAATTCGTTTCGTAAAACTCAAAAGAATTTTTGTCAATTTGCTTGTCAAAAATCTTTATAAGATTACGATGCCGAGTGTCGTTGTAAATATTGCTGAATATACCTTTTACAGTTTCAGTTTCTCCTTCTATTACCTGAAAAAAATTCCCATCTGAATATAAAAGCATACCAGTGAGGTTATGATCTAAATTCCAGGATTGCGTCCAAGAGAGTACTTCGTCTACATCTTTGTCTGTAAGAAGCGGTGCAGCCGAGCTAACATAACAAATTGCCCATCTTTTCATATTGGTTATAATAGGTTAGTTGGTAAAAATAAGCAATTAAGATTGTTGCAGGTATTAAAGATATGTTAGAAATGCTTATAAATGAAGCGACCCCGGTCATCACTCCGGGGTCATTCATCAATCAAAAAACGAACAGTTATTTTCATGGTTGGGTCATCACTCCCACCACTAAACTGTTGTCATCTTAAATATTTTCAGATTCAATCTTTTTTCAAATAAATTTAAAAGCAAAACCCTTATTAAAAAGAGAACAGCTAATAAATATAGTCTGCAAATTTAAAAAGTTTTATTCAGAAAAAACAGGTTTTAATTTAAGTTTAATATTTTAAAATCTCTGTTTGAAGTTTATTTTAATTTTTTAGGCAGAAGATAAAGTAGTTTTATTCTTTCTAATGAATGATTTTGGAGATTGTCCCGTAAAGCGTTTAAACGTTCTACTGAAATTGCTTAATGTATTGTAACCAACAGCGTAACCTACTTTTTCTATGTTTTCTTTCTGGTCTGTAAACATTTCTATAGCACGTATAATGCGCACGTAATTTAAGTAATAATTGAAAGTAATTAGTTCATTTTTAAAGAGCCGGGTTAAATTTCTTACCGAAAATCCATATTCTGCTGCAACATGTTCAAGTGAAATTTGCTCGCTGTAATTTTCATCTATGTATTGAATCACTTGTTGTAATCTTTGATTATTTGTTTTTATGATGCCTTTTAAAGGAAACGCCCGCAAATTATCCATCGTTTTGATCATCTTAAGAAAAGCGTAGCTGAAACTGTATAATTCTGGATGAAATTTTTTCGTTTGGTGATGATGGCGCTGACTTATAAACAGCAGGTTTTCCAGAACAAAATCATTGGAGCTTAACAATAGAAACTTATTCAGCGGCATAGTGGATGGAAAATAGATTAGGAGCATTTTTACCATTTCATTTCTACTTTCCAAATTATGGATCTGATTGGCTGGAATAAGGCCGATAAATCTTTCTGGTAAAAAATATTGTTTTTCGTCTACACGAATATGAAGGGTGCCTCTTAGCATCAAAATAAGCTGATGATGATTCTTATGGATATGGCTATCCATATTTAGATATTCAATTTCAGTCGTATTTGTATAAATATCATTCTTCTTCATAAGAAACCAAAACTAATCATAATGGCCAAAATTGTCAAATTATAGGCTTTATTTACTATATAGACCTTATCCGATCTATTTAATTTAGCAAAAAAAATAAAAATGGATATTATAAAAGATTTAGATGAATTTTTAGGTGGTCACTTTCTTTATACCTACGATAATGGATGGAATTATGAAATGTATGTGAAGAATGAAACTACCATAGACTATAGAATACATACTGGTATGGTTGGCGGCCGTTGGGTAAGAGATCAGAAAGTAGATATAGTGAAAATAGTAGATGGGGTTTTTAAAATTTGCTGGACAGAGCCTACAGGTACAGATGTTAGCTTAGATTTTATACCGAATGAAAATAAGTTACACGGCGTAATATTTTTTCCGAAGTGGGTACACGAGCGACCTGATATTACGGTTTGCTTCCAGAATGATCATATCGATCTAATGAAAGAATCCAGAGAGAAATACGAAACGTATCCAAAATATGTGGTGCCAGAATTTGGTAAGATTTTCTTCAAAAAGAATGAAGGCCAGAATAATGAAAAAGTAATTGCTGAAGCTCCTCGTGAAGGAATGATAGATGAAATGGTAAGTGGAGAGCTAAGCTTTTCATAATGGTGCAAACCAGAATAGTGTAAAGCTATTCTGGTTTTTTTTAATCTTCAAACAAAAAAAAATAGTTATGTCAAATTTAAAGATTAAGGTTTTTAACGGCGGAGATACTCTTGCCGGTTTTGCTGTAAATTCTGTTTTAATTTATGGCGAAAACGATGCAGTACTACTAGACACGCAATTCTCACAAAGTAGCGCTCATAGATTTGTAGCTATGGTAACCGAAAATGGTGTAAAACCATCTCGTATTTATATAAGTCATTTTCATCCCGATCACTTTTTAGCTTTAAATGTTATAAAAAAAGAATTTCCGGATATCGAGGTATTATCGCTTCCTACTATAGCAGATTTAGTAAATGGCGCATTCGATTTTAAAATTGATTACTGGGGGAAAGAGGTTCTAAAATTAGATGGAGCCAAACAAAAGGTAGAAGTAAAACCTGTTTCGGAACCCTATTTAGAACTAGAAGGTGAAAAAATTGAAATATTAGGACCTTTAAGAGGAGATTCTGATGATGCTTCAGCGCTCTGGATTCCATCGATAAAAACTTTACTTGCGGTAGATGCTGTGTTTTCTGATGCTTACGTTTGGATTGCAGATGCAAAAACCATCGAATCTCGCAATGATTGGTTTAAAGTTTTAGATGAATTTGAAGCTTTGCAACCAGAAGTTGTAGTGCCAGGGCATTCTCCTTCTAATGATCCTAAATATTTTGATCCTAAGAACGTGAAGTTTACAAGGAAGTATATTGAAGACTTTGAAGAAGTCTGGAGAAATGCCAATTCAAGTGATGAAATTGTAGAGAAAATGGAGGAGAAATATCCAGGACTTGCTGCAAAAATTTGCTTGGAAATGAGTGCTAAAATTTTGAAAGATCGTTATCCCTGGCCTGGAGAATATCCTCAGGAATTAAGAGATCTTGAACCAGAAATTTAATAGTAAAACCTATAAAAGACAGAATTATGGAAAATGATATAAAATTTAATTATAAAGATAAAACAGTAGTTATTACCGGGGCTGCTTCAGGTATTGGTAGATCTACAGCTATAGCTTTTGCAAAAAACAATGCTAACGTAGTTATAGGAGATATTAGTGATGGTGCTGAAGAAACAATGAAAATGATTCATGATCTTGGCTTCAAAGCTGATTTTGTAAAAACTGATGTTTCAAAAGCTGCGGAAGTGAAAAACCTTATTGGTTATGCTGTAGAAAAGTATGATAAGATCGATTTTGCTTTCAATAATGCCGGTCTTTTACCTCCAACATCTCCATTTGCTGAAGTCGAAGAGAAAGATTTTGATAAAATTATTGATGTAGATTTAAAAGGAGTTTTCCTTTCAGTTAAATATGAGATTGAAGCGATGTTAAAGACTGGTGGTGGAGCGATTGTAAATACAGCATCTGTTGCTGGTGTGGTTGCAGATCCGGGAATGGCACCTTACGCTGCAGCTAAACACGGAGTAATTGGATTAACAAAAGCTGCTGCTTTAGATTATGCACAAAAGAATATTCGGGTTAATGCAATAGCACCTGGATTAATTAGAACACCAATGACAGAGCGCTGGTTAGATGATCCAGAAATTAGTGACGCCTTGATGAATAACAGTCCTATGAAGCGTCCAGCCGAACCAGATGAGGTTGCTCATCCAGTATTGTTCTTATGTTCTCCTGAAGCTTCTTTTGTTAATGGAAGTGTATTTACGGTAGATGGTGGTCAAACCGCTCATTAAACTAGTTTCGTTTATAATACAAATCCTATTATTGAATAAAAAGCTCTTCAAAAATATGAAGGGCTTTTTTTATTTCTAGCAGTAAAAGTTCTTTTTAAAATTGAAATGGAAAACTAATTATATGAGTTGTTGATAACAATTAAGATATGCCCAAAAATGAAGCGACCCCGGTCATCACTCCGGGGTCATTCATCAATCAAAAAACGAACAGTCATTTACATGGTTGGGTCATCACTCCCACCACTAAACTGTTGTCATCTTAAATATTTTAACCTAAATAGGTTTTTAGAATTTTACTGCGTGATGTATGCTTTAATCTTCTAATAGCTTTTTCTTTAATTTGTCTTACACGCTCACGAGTAAGATCAAAAGTCTCACCAATTTCTTCTAGAGTCATTGGGTGTTGATCACCTAATCCAAAATACAAGCGAATAACATCAGCTTCACGAGGAGTTAGGGTTTCTAAAGCACGCTCAATCTCTGTTCTAAGTGATTCGTGAAGTAGATCTTTATCTGGGTTTGGAGATTCACCAGATCGTAATACATCGTACAAGTTAGAGTCTTCACCTTCTACCAATGGAGCATCCATAGATACGTGACGGCCAGAGTTTTTCATAGACTCTTTAACGTCATTAATCGTCATATCCAGTTCTTTCGCAATTTCTTCAGCACTTGGTGGGCGCTCATGCGATTGTTCTAGAAAAGCAAAGGTTTTGTTGATCTTGTTAATAGATCCAATTTTGTTAAGTGGCAAACGTACAATACGAGATTGCTCTGCCAGTGCTTGTAAGATAGATTGTCTAATCCACCATACAGCATAAGATATAAATTTAAAACCACGAGTTTCGTCAAAACGTTTCGCAGCTTTAATAAGTCCTAAGTTACCCTCGTTAATAAGATCGGGAAGGGTTAATCCCTGATTTTGATATTGTTTTGCCACAGAAACAACAAAACGCAAGTTTGCTTTTGTCAATTTCTCTAGGGCACGGTTATCACCTGCTTTAATTCTCTGTGCTAATTCTACCTCTTCATCGGCGGTAATTAAATCTACCTTACCTATTTCTTGCAAATACTTATCTAGCGAAGCAGTTTCACGGTTGGTTACCTGCTTCGTAATTTTAAGTTGTCTCATCTATCTTCTCCTGGATTTTAATTGTGAATAGCTCTTGTATATATTTATACGTAAGAAGACTTTAAAATGTTACAAAAGTGCTATAAAAATTTATTGAGAGGGATGGCGATAGGTGTTTCTTAAAACTCATGGGAGTAAAGAATGATCTCCAGTATTCCAACAATACCAAGGTTTTAGCAGTGAATAAGAGAGAAATTAATAAGTTGAAATAAAAATGTAAAAAAAGATAAAAATAAAATAAAAAAGGCATCGAAATTCGATGCCTTTTTTGAAAATATATAATCTTAAGGATTATTTTTTATCGTTTCTTGGTTTACGATCTTCGCGATTTCCACGTTGTTCACGATCACCTTCTTTACGTTCTGGACGCTCTGGTCTTGGAAGTAAAGCTTTTCTTGAAACTTTTTCTTTTCTTGTTTTTGGATCTACGCCAAAGTATTTTACATCAATTACATCACCTAGATTAACAACATCTGTAACGTTATTGGTTCTTTCCCAGGCAAGTTCAGAGATATGAAGTAATACTTCGTTTCCTGGTGCGTCAAGATATTCTACAACTGCACCAAAATCTAGAAGTTTTATTACTTTCACTTCGTAAACACTTCCTTTTTCAGGTTTAAAAGTAATCGAATCGATCTTAGCAAGAACCTTATCGATACCTTCCTGCTTAGTTCCAAGAATCTCTACAATTCCTTCTTCAGTAACAGGATCTTCGTTAATCACGATTTCTGTTCCGGTTTCTTTTTGTAGTTCTTGGATCACTTTTCCACCAGGACCAATTAAAGCACCAATATAATCACCAGGAATTCTTCTGGTAATGATTTTTGGAGAGTGCGCTTTTACATTCGTATTTGGCTGAGGAATAGTATCGGTTAGTTTTTCAAGAATATGAAGTCTACCTTCACGAGCTTGTTTAAGAGCGTTAACTAAGATTTCATAAGAAAGCCCTTTAATTTTAATATCCATTTGGCAGGCAGTAATACCATCTGTAGTACCAGTTACTTTAAAGTCCATATCTCCTAAGTGATCCTCATCACCAAGAATATCAGAAAGTACAGCATAGTTTTCACCATCAGAAATTAATCCCATAGCGATACCAGAAACTGGCTTTTTTAATTGTACACCAGCATCCATTAAAGACATTGTTCCTGCACATACCGTAGCCATCGAAGAAGAACCATTAGATTCTAATACTTCAGATACTACACGAACAGTATAAGGACAATCAGCAGGGATCATTCCTTTTAGCGCTCTTTGAGCAAGGTTACCATGTCCAATCTCTCTTCTTGAAGTTCCTCTAATAGGGTAAGCTTCACCGGTAGAGAAAGGAGGGAAGTTATAATGAAGGTAGAATGTTTCTTCGCCCTGATGGGTTGGAAGATCTATTTGGTTTGCTTCACGAGATGTACCCAAAGTTACTGTTGCCAGTGCCTGAGTTTCTCCACGAGTAAATAATGCTGAACCATGTGGAGAAGGAAGATAATCTACCTCACACCAGATTGGACGAATCTCATCAGTTTTTCTGCCATCTAATCTAATTCCTTCTTTAAGGGTAAGATCACGTACAGCTTTTTTCTGTGCATCTGCAAAATAACCTGAGATCATTTTACCTTTCTCTTCCAATTCTTCTTCAGAGAACATTGCTTTTACTTCTTCTTTTAAATCAGAAAAAGCAGTGCTTCTTTCTTTTTTGCTAGTCCCACTTTTTGCAATGTCGTAGGCTTTTTGATAAGTAGCATCAAGAATTTTCTTTTCAAGATCCTCATCTGAAGGTGCTACCTCGTAGTCTCTTTGTTCTTTTTTTCCAAATGCTTCAGCAAGTTTTACTTGCGCTTCACACTGAATTTTGATGGCCTCGTGAGCAAATTTAATAGCTTCAGCCATTTCTTCTTCAGAACATTCGTCAAATTGTCCTTCTACCATCATAACAGAATCTGCAGAAGCTCCAACCATCATATCCATGTCTGCTTCAGCAAGTTTCTCTTTGCTAGGATTTAAGATAAATTCACCATCAACTCTAGCCACACGTGCTTCAGAAATTGGTGTTTCGAAAGGAATATCAGATAATTGAATGGCTGCCGATGCTGCTAAACCAGCAAGTGCATCTGGCATCACTTCAGGATCATGAGACATTAACTGAATCATAACCTGAGTTTCGAATTTATAATCTTTAGGGAATAAAGGTCTTAGTACACGATCTACTAATCGCATTACTAAAATCTCATCATTACTTGGTCTTGCTTCACGCTTAAAATAGCCGCCAGGAAAAAGACCTGCAGCTGCAAATTTTTCCCGATAATCTAATGTTAAAGGGAAAAAATCCATCGTCGTAGGTTTATAAGAAGACACTACAGTACATAAAAGCATTGCGTCTCCCATTCTAACAACAACAGAGCCGTGTGCCTGTTTTGCTAGTTTTCCGGTTTCGATTGAGATTTCTCTTCCATCTCCTAGATCGATAACCTCTTTAAAAGTTTGTGGAATCATAAATTTTGAATATTTGATCTGAATAACTTCACCAGATCTATTTAGTTAAACAATGGTCTTCCGTCATAATGGACGGCCGAGAGTTGTGTTGTTGTCGTTGTAGGCAGACCAATGAAAAACTACCCTTCGTTGGGTGACAATTTCTTAAAATAGGAGTGATCCTATAAAATAAAGAACTTATTTTTGAATATTTACAGTTATCCTTCTGTATAAAAAAAGGGGGCAAAAAGCCCCCTGAAAATTATTTTCTTAATCCTAATTCCTTAATGATAGCACGATATCTCATGATATCTTTTTTCATTAAGTAATCAAGAAGGCTTCTTCTTTTACCTACTAGCATTACTAGAGAACGCTCTGTGTTAAAATCCTTACGATTACTTTTTAAGTGCTCAGATAAGTGAGAGATTCTGTAAGTGAATAATGCAATTTGTCCTTCAGCAGAACCAGTGTTAGATTTTCCTTCACCGTACTTTTCGAAGATTTCTTCCTTCTTTTCTTTAGTTAAATACATTCCAATATTATTTAAATGATTTTTATGTATTGACAGTTTTTCTATCAGGCTGCAAATGTAGTACTTTTTTGTACAAAATTGCTTTATTGCCTAAATTTTATTTCTAAGCTTACTAAGCTCTTACAGGTTGATTCTGAATTAGATCAATATAAAGATTAACTTTATTTTTTAGTTCAGATCTTTTAGTAATAAAGTCTAAAAATCCGTGTTCTTTTAAAAATTCTGAAGTCTGAAAATCTTTCGGTAAATCTTTTCCGGTAGTATCTTTAACTACGCGAGGACCAGCAAATCCAATAAGTGCACCAGGTTCAGAAATATTAATATCTCCTAACATTGCGAAAGAAGCTGTTGTTCCTCCGGTAGTTGGATCTGTACTAAGTGAGATGTATGGTAATTTAGCCTCAGCAAGTTGTGCCAGTTTTACTGAAGTTTTTGCAAGCTGCATAAGTGAAAGCGCAGCTTCCTGCATCCTTGCACCACCAGATTTAGAAATAATCATAAATGGAAGTTTGTTCTGTATAGCGTAATCTGCAGCACGAGCTATTTTCTCACCAACTACAGATCCCATAGAACCTCCAATAAATTTGAAGTCCATACAGGCAATTACCAATTCTCTTCCTTTAGATTTACCTACTGCTGTTCTAATAGCATCTTTAAGGCCAGTTTTTTCCTGAGCGGTTTTAAGGCGATCAGTATATTTTTTGGTATCCTTAAAGTTTAAAGGATCTTTAGCAAGAAGGTTTTTATCAAGTTCCTTATACTTATCGTCGTCAAAAAGAATTTTGAAGTATTCGTTACTTCCTATTCTAACGTGATAACCATCCTCTGGGCTTACATAGAAATTGCTTTCTAATTGTTCAGCATCAACGATTTTTCCTGTAGGAGACTTATACCATAAGCCTTTTGGAACATCTTTTTTCTCTTCAGTAGGGGTTTGGATACCTTTTTGCGTTCTCTTAAACCAAGCAGCAGCCATAGTATTTCAAGTTTTTATCTCCTAAGTTCAGTCATCTTCATTTACCAAGGAGCAATTAATATCAAAAAAATAAAAAACAGCTGAAATTATATAATCTCAGCTGTTTTTGAAAATTGTTATTATAAACTATTTACGTTATTAAGATCTTCGAAAGCTTTCTTTAAACGAGCTTTAAAAGTAACTTCTCCTTCACGAACCCATTTTCTAGGATCGTAATATTTCTTGTTAGGAGAATCTTCACCTTCAGGATTACCAATTTGAGTGGCAAGATATTCTTTCTTGTCATTCATATAATCTCTAATTCCTTCTAAATAGGCATATTGAAGATCTGTATCGATATTCATTTTAATTACACCATATCCAATAGCTTCTCTAATTTCTTCTACAGTAGAACCACTACCACCATGGAAAACAAAGTCAATATGATTTTCTTCAACCCCGTATTTCTTAGTAATATAGTCCTGAGAATCTTTAAGGATAGTAGGAGTAAGTTTAACATTCCCTGGCTTATAAACACCATGAACGTTACCAAAAGCGGCAGCAATAGTGAATTGATCACTAACTTTACTTAGTTCTTCGTAAGCATAAGCAACTTCTTCTGGCTGAGTGTAAAGTTTAGAAGCATCAACATCGGAGTTGTCTACACCATCTTCTTCACCACCGGTAATTCCCAATTCAATCTCTAAAGTCATTCCCATCTTGCTCATACGCTCAAGATATTTTTTACAAATCTCAAGATTTTCTTCGATAGGCTCTTCACTAAGATCGATCATGTGAGAGCTATAAAGCGGCTTTCCAGTTTTTTCGAAATGCTCTTCACTAGCGTCTAATAATCCATCAATCCAAGGTAAAAGTTTCTTAGCACAATGGTCTGTATGCATAATTACAGTTGCACCATAAGCTTCAGCCAAAGTTTGTACATGCTTTGCACCAGCGATACCACCTGAAATAGCAGCTTTTTGATCTTCGTTAGAAAGACCTTTACCTCCATTAAACTGTGCGCCTCCGTTAGAAAACTGAATAATAACTGGAGAGTTAAGCTCTGCAGCAGTTTCTAGAACAGCATTAATACTGCTAGAACTTATTACGTTTACTGCAGGAAGGGCAAAACCTTTCTCTTTAGCGTAATTGAATATTTCTTGTACTTCTTTTCCGGTTGCTACACCAGGTTTGATATTGTGACTCATAATTTAAGTTGAATTAGGTTTACAAAAATAATAAAATAAACTGGCTTAGAAAGGATAATTAATCCCAACATTATAAACCGCATGGCCAAAGTTGTATTCTTTAAACCATCTGTTGCCTAATGATCTGCCTGGATTATAGGTTTTAAAGCCAACGTCGAATCTTAAAATGAAAAAATTGAAATCGTAGCGTAAACCAAAACCAGAGCCTACAGCGATGTCTTTTAAATCGGAAAAAGAAGTGAATGTAGAAGCATCATCCTCTACTATATCCAAAACATTCCAAATATTCCCAATATCTACAAAAAACGCACTATTTAAAGAACCAAATAGATTGTATCGATGTTCTAAGTTAAGTGCTAATTTCATGTTAGCTTCATTAAACTCATTACGTCCGCCACTGCTGCCGGGACCAAGATCGTAAGCCTGCCACGCTCGATTATCGTTGGGACCTCCGGCAAAGAAACTTCTGGTAAAGGGAATGCTGTTAGCATTTCCGTATGGGATGGCAATACCACCAAAAGCTCTAATCGCAAAAATGTTTTGATGTCCTAAATCCCAATGCTTAATAAAATCGATCTCTGGTTTTACATATTGAGAGAAATTTACACCAAGAACATCATAGTTTCCATTAGAATTTTTATCTAAACCAGCAAGACTGGACGCTGCATATAAAAAGTTACCAGCAGTTTCTAACTTTATTCTGAAACGAGTAAACTCACGATCGTAAAGATTGTCTTTCGTATTCCACAAATAAGTGAAATTAGAAGCAAATATTAAGTTATTCTCTGTTAATCGCTGTTTTCGCTCACCAATATTTCTTACGATTTGAGATTGATTTGTAGTGAGCCCCGTAGTTGTACTTCGGTTATTATTTATATCGTTAATAAAAGCATTAGCGCCTTTAGGAATAGTAAGATTTCCACTACCATTTAAGTAAGCAGGATCGGTGACTACATTTACCGAATTTACGACTTCATTTAAATCTTGATAAGAACTTCTATAAACATTAAAGTAATTGGCAGCATTTAAATTTCTTACATACTGGATATCGAGTAAATCAAAACTATTGGTAAGTTTTTTAGAAGGCGTCCACTTATAGTTTAGCTCTCCGGTAATATTTTGTTTGTCGAGCCCGATATTGGTTTGCGTACTCACGCCAATGCTTAGCGATGTGAACGGTGACATGTATTTAGGAACTAACTTTTCGGTATTAATAGGGAAGAAAATTCGTGGAAAAGTTAGACTAACATCTGCGCCAATTTCAGTAATATCGAAAAAGCGATCTTCGCTGCTATTGGTTACCGCGTCTTTTGAAGAACCTATGCTTCCTCTTGCTGATATTTCAAAATTTTCAGCTCCACCAAATACATTTCTTATTAATAACGATCCACCAAATCCTATCCCGAATTTTTGAATATTCGATTGAGAAAGATCAAAATTGAATCCCAAAGAATACTTTTGCTGCGGCGTTAGAAAAATATTGGTGATTAAATCTGTCCCCGTGCTATCTTCGGGATCTGGCATGTATTGGATATTCGGATATTTAAAAACTCGATAAGAATTTAAACGGCTGTACGTTCTGGTACGATCAATATCTCTGTAAATTCTACCCGGTCTAATAAAAACTGCATCGGTAATCGCTTCAGGTTTATAATTTAGCTCATCGTAAGAATAAAGATAATAACCTCCTTTTACCTGTGCGCTGTCTAATAAAGGTTTATTTTTATTAGTGAATTTATAGTCGGTTATAATATTAACCCGACTAATTTTATGAATTTTAAAGCTGTTTTTTACAGTGTCTTCTTCAGCCGTCGGTAGATCTCCAATAATCACACTAGTATTCACATTGTAATTGGTGTTAATGGTATCGGCATCAAAGCTAATGTATTCTTGTTCGAAATTATAAACACCATTATTTCTAAAAAGAGATGTTAATCGATCCCTTTCCGCATTATAATCTAAGGTTTTGTATTGCCTGCCAGATTTAATAACCGAATTTTGATCGTGCTCATTATAAATAGAATCCAAAACAGGAGAACTAATTCTTGTTTTAATTGAATCTACATCGTAAGCTTTCCCGGTTTCTACAAAGTATTCTACTCGGGCTTTTTTTTCTTCCTCTAAAGGAATAATTTCTGAAGATGTTGTTACATTAAACCAACCGTTATTCCAGTAATATGACCTTAATTTTTCTTCGGAATCTTCTATATCCTTGTTTTTAAGTATAACCGGAGCCTCACCAGTTCGCTTTAACCAGGCATTAAAGTCTTTTTTATTCTGAATTAATTGATCAAACTGCTTTCTGGAAAGTCGATTTACAAGGCGTCTAAATTTTACCGAATCTTGAATATATTTTTCATTTAAAACCGAATCGATATGAGGTCTTGCCAGATTATAAAAATGCAAACGTAATGGGATACCCAGTAATTTTGTGTTTGGCTCTTGATCTAACTGCCCGTAAACGCTGGTTTGATTCGTTTTTTCGCCATTAACGTAAATTTGGTTTTGCTCCAACAGCTGCTGATTCTCCTCTAAGCGCTTTACGGCATCACAGGAAAACAGAAAAAGGGTTGCTAAAAAAAATAATGATATTTTTGCGAAAAGCCTTTTCAAACAGTAGGTTTTAAAGTGATCAAAAATACATTTTTTGGATGGTTAGTAAAAGCCAAATTAAATTAATAACGAGCCTGGGACAAAAAAAGTACCGTCAAAAAAACGGACTATTTGTTGTTGAAGGAATCAAAGTGATTCGAGAACTTTTAAATTCTGATTTTCAGTTAGAAAAATTATTTGCTTCTGAAGCGATTTTCGATATTTCTGAAGATCAATTTGTTTTAGCAGATGAGCGCGAGTTAAAGAAAATTACTTTTCTAAAAACGCCACAAACTGCATTGGCGCTTTTTAAAATTCCGCAGCCAAAACTAGAAACTCTGGATGATCTTACCATTGCTTTGGATGGTGTTCGAGATCCAGGGAATTTAGGAACGATCATTAGACTTTGCGATTGGTTTGGAGTTAAAAATCTGGTATGCTCTAAAGATACCGTAGATTGCTACAATCCAAAAGTTATACAGTCTAGCATGGGATCGATTACTCGTGTAAATGTGATCTATGAAAATTTAGCTGAATTTTTACAAGATCAGGATTTGGTAACCTATGGCACTTTTATGGAAGGTGAGAATGTCTACCAAAAGCAACTTCAGGAAAAATCTGTTTTGGTAATGGGGAACGAGGCAAATGGTATCACTTCAGAAATTGAAAAGCTCATTTCAGAAAAAATAAGTATTCCGCAATTTGGCCAATCTCAGGAAACCGAAAGTTTAAATGTAGCAACGGCTACTGCCATTTTCTTAAGTGAATTCCGCAGAAAATAATTTCTTCGGAAGAAGAAAATAGCTTGTTTTATTTTTACTGAAATGTAAAGTTTAAAAACACGGCACGAGTAGTCATGCGATCGATGTTTCCTGTATAAATACTATTAGGATTATCATCACGAACCAGTTCGTCATTTAAACCAAAGACTCCACGAATGGAAGGCGTAAATTTGAAGTAATAAAGGTAGAAATCAATCCCAAAGCCAATTTCCCAATTATAATTATTAGTAGTCATTCTAAACTGCCCATCGTAATTATCATCAGCATTATCTTCGTTACTCGACAAGTTGGTAGAATAGGAAACGCCACCTACGATAAATGGTCTGAAGTTATTTAAACGATTCGTATTTATTTTTAATAATAACGGAACGTGAATATAAGTAGAATTGATTTCTCGATATCTGTTGTCTTCAGTAACACCATTTCCCGGAGTAAAATAAAATCCTCTAGAGCTGAAATTTACTCCTGGTTGAAGGCGTAAATCTACATTTTTATGAAGCTTCAGATTTCCTAATAATCCAACATTAAAGCCAATATTTCTATCTACAGCGATTTCACGACCGGTACGTGGACTGCGATCATAATTTTTATAATCGAAATGAAAGTCGTAGCTGTTAAATCCAAGAAAATAACCCCAAGACCATCTTTTATTGTCGATATCGACACTTTGCTGCACTTTTTCTTTAGAAAAGAGCTGGGCTTGTGCTGGTTTTAACGAAAAGATGATGATGAATAGGATAAAATATCGCTTCATACAATTACTTTGATGCATTATATATTGTGGCAACTCCTAAAGTTTGTGGAGCACTTGCTACAGATATAAACCCAATTTTCTTTAAAATATTGTTGAATTGTTCTCCGTAAGGAAATTCTGCAGCACTTTTGCTTAAATAACTGTAGGCATCTTTATCTTCAGAGAAAAGTTTTCCTAAAGTAGGCAGAACCATATTAGAGTAAAATTTATATCCTTGTTTAAAAGGGAATTTAGTAGGTACAGAAGTTTCTAGCACGATAAATAAACCTCCTTTTTTAAGGACACGGTAAATTTCTGATAAGCCAAGTTCTAAATTCTCGAAATTACGAACACCAAAAGCTACAGTAATTACATCGAAAGAATTATCCTCAAATGGTAAGGCTTCAGAATCTCCCTGAATCATTTCTATCTGAGTTTGCAGATTTTTAGACATAATTTTTTTACGCCCAACCTTTAACATTCCTTCAGATAAATCTAATCCAACAATTTTTTTAGCGCTGGCAGCTTCAGCAATTTGTATCGCAAGATCTCCGGTACCTGTAGCAATATCTAAAACCGTTTCTGGTTGATGGAATTTGGCCATTTGTACAACCTTTTTTCTCCAGCTTACATCAGTTCCCATAGAAATTACGCGGTTCATGCCGTCGTATTTTCCAGAGATTTTATCAAACATTTGCTCTACCTGCTGCTTTTTAGTTTGGGAAGAACCATCGTAAGGAGTAATTTTTTTGCCCATTTCTGCAATTTTGGTTCAAAGATAAGTTTTATAGAATAATTAGTAGATAAAGATTTCTGAATTGTTCTTATGTACTCAGTTTTAGGTTTATTCAAAAATAACTTACCTTTGCACCTCTTTACAATTTGAAGCTGTTATATGAAAATAATTATCGCCGGTGCAGGTGAAGTGGGCTTTCATTTAGCTAAATTACTATCTTTTGAATCCCAGGATATTACCCTGATCGATCCTAATAGAGATAGATTGCAATATGCAGATACACATTTGGATATTCGAACTATTAAGGGTGACTCCAGTTCGATCGCAATTTTAAAAGAAGCCCAGGTTAAGCATACCGATATGTTAATTAGTGTGACATCTAGCGAAGCCACTAATATTACGGTATGCGTACTAGCTAAACAGCTTGGTGCCTTAAGAACCATCGCTCGTATTTCTAATACTGAGTTTTTAGAGAAGAAAGAAGAGATTGGATTTACCCAATTTGGTATAGATGAACTTATTTCTCCTGAAGCTTTAGCAGCAAGAGAAATCGCTTTATTACTGAATCAGTCTGCTTTTAATGATAGTTACGAGTTTGAAGAAGGCGCGCTAACCATGATTGGTTTAAGCTTATCCAGAACGGCACGTTTTGTAGGGAAAACCGTAAAAGAAGCAGCACGTATTTTTCCGCAGCTTAATTTTGTTCCTATTGCGATACAACGTTTTGGTACGCAGTATACTTTAATACCTCGCGGAGATACACAATTTAAAGAAGGCGATCAGGTATATTTTATTACACTGAAAAGTGGAGTAGAAGAATTATATAATCTTACCGGAAAGACCAAACAGGAAATAAAAAGTGTGATGATCCTTGGCGGTAGTAAGATTGGAAGAAAAACTGCCAGAGATTTATGCCGAAACAATTTTAACGTAAAGCTGGTTGAAGCGAATAAAGAAAAAGCTTACGATCTGGCAGACGAATTGCCAAATACATTGATCATTCACGGTGATGGCCGAAATGTAGAATTACTGGAAGAAGAAAATATTCACGATATGGATGCTTTTATCGCAGTAACCGGTAATTCTGAAACCAATATTATGTCCTGCCTGGTTGCGAAATCCAAGAGTGTGAAGAAAACAATCTCTTTGGTCGAAAATATGGATTATTTTCAGCTAAGCCATTCTATAGGAATCGATACGCTTATTAACAAAAAGCTCTTAGCCGCAAATAATATTTTTAGATATATCCGAAAAGGAGAAGTGGTTGCGATGACCAAGCTCAACAACATGAATGCTGAGCTTTTAGAATTTATCGTGAAACCTGGCTCTCAGGTAGCCGGTAAAAAAATTAAGAATCTTGATTTTCCTCGTTCAGCAATTATCGGTGGTATTATTCGTCACGGGGAGGGAATTATTGCTTTAGGCGAATTCCTTATAAAGCCGGGCGACCGTATTGTAGTTTGTTGTTTACCGCGCTCGATTAAGAAGGTTGAAAAATTATTCCTGTAATGCCGAAACTTAACTTTAAGGTTATTTTACATGTCATGGGATTACTGTTACTCTGTAATGGCGGTTTTATGCTTTTATCAGTACTTATCAGTTTTGTGTACAAAGATGGTGTTACTTTAGGTATTTCTTCTGCGGCACTAGTAACTTTGCTTATCGGTACTTTATTGATGTTTACGACACGTGGACACAGCAAAGAAGTTAAGGTTAGGGAAGGTTATATTATTGTAAGTTTTGGCTGGATTTTTATGGCTTTAAGTGGTTGTTTACCTTATGTGATGACCAAAGCCATTCCCGATTTTACGAATGCTTTTTTCGAAACCATGTCGGGTTACACCACAACAGGAGCTTCGATATTAAATGATATTGAGTCGATTCCAAAAGGAATTTTATTTTGGAGAAGTCTTACCCATTGGATAGGCGGGATGGGAATTATAGTTCTTGCTATTGCTATTTTACCGCTTTTAGGAATAGGAGGGATGCAGTTATTTGCTGCGGAATCTCCCGGGCCAAGTGCCGATAAATTAAAGCCGAGAATTACCGATACTGCTAAACGATTGTGGCTTATTTATGTAAGCTATACTGCTGCTGAAACTGTATTGCTTATGCTGGCAGGAATGGATTTCTTTGATGCTATAAACCATGCATTTAGTACACTTTCTACCGGAGGATTCTCTACTAAAAATGCAAGCATGGCCTATTGGAATGATAATCCAATGATCCAATACATTATTATCCTATTTATGTTTTTGGCGGGAAGTAACTTTGTGATGAGTTACTTTGCATTTAAAGGCCGAGTGCAACGTGTGCTTCAGGACGATGAGTTTAAATGGTATTTCTGGTTTGTAGGTATTTTTACATTAATTTCTTCTCTAATAGTATATTTTCAGGCAGATGTTTCTTTGTCTTCCATAGATCATCCTATGGTTTGGGGAGAAGGTGAAAGTGCGTTTCGACATTCCTTATTTCAGGTGTTAACCGTGATTACAACTACCGGTTTTGTTTCCGCAGATTTTACCATGTGGACACCGTTTTTGACTATTTTTTACTTCGGAATGTTTTTCTTGGGTGGCTCTGCCGGAAGTACAGCTGGTGGTGTAAAAGTTATGCGACATATAATTATGATCCGTAACGGATTTATTCAATTTAAGCGTACGCTTCATCCTAATGCAATTTTGCCGGTACGCTTCAATAAAAAGTCAATTAACAGCGATATTGTATTTAATATTCAGGGATTTTTTATCCTTTATATGTTGTCTTTCATTATCGGAGCGGTTGTTTTAGCTGCTTTAGGTTTAGATTTTGAAACTGCAATTGGTGGCGCAGCTTCCTCTTTAGGGAATATTGGCCCGGCGTTTGGAGCACTTAGCCCGGTAAATAACTTCGATTTGTTACCAGATTTTGGGAAATGGTGGTGTTCTTTTTTAATGCTAATCGGTAGGCTGGAACTTTTTACAGTACTTATTATTTTAACTCCATTCTTCTGGAGGAATCGTTAGTTCCAAATTTTATAACTAACAGATATTTCACATAAAAAAACCGGCACTAGGCCGGTTTTTTAAATTTATGTTTAGAAAATATTATTCAGCTAAAGCTGATTTAATTCTTTTCATTGCTTCTTCAATTTGTTCCTCGCTAGCCGCGTAAGAAATTCTAATACATTCAGGATTTCCGAACGCATCACCAGTTACCGTTGCTACCAATGCTTCTTCTAATAAGAACATAGAAAAGTCGGTCGCATTATTTATTGCATGTCCTTTAATAGTTTTCCCGAAGTAATGAGAAATATTAGGGAATACATAAAAAGCACCTTCTGGCTCGGTAGTTTCAAATCCTTCGATAGTATTAAGTAAATCTATGATCAATTTTCTTCTAGATTTAAACTTATCTACCATATAGCTAATCTTGCTAACGGGAGCTTCTAAAGCTGTAATTACAGCTCTTTGCGCAATACAGTTTGCACCGCTGGTTACCTGGCCCTGTAATTTATTACAAGCACGAGCAATCCAAGATGGTGCGCCAATATATCCAATTCTCCATCCCGTCATAGCAAATGCTTTTGCAACACCATTAACAGTAACGGTACGATCGTACATATCTTCAAACTCTGCCATAGAAGCGTGACCACCAATATAGTTTATGTGTTCGTAGATTTCATCACTTACTATAATAATATCTGGGTGTTTTGCTAATACATCAGCTAAAGCTCTAAGCTCTTCTTTAGTATATACCATTCCACTTGGATTGCAAGGAGAGCTATACCAAAGCATTTTAGTTTTAGGAGTGATAGCTGCTTCAAGTTGCTCAGGAGTCATTTTAAAATTAGACTCCAATGTTGTTGGCACTTCAACTGGTATACCTTCTGCAAGCTTTACAATTTCAGCATAACTTACCCAGTAAGGACATGGTAAAATAACTTCGTCACCAGCATTTAACATCGCTAAGGCTACGTTGGCTAGCGATTGCTTAGCACCTGTAGAAACAACGATTTGTGGATGAGTATATGTTAAGTTATTATCTCTTTTGAATTTGGTAATAATAGCATCTTTAAGCTCTACATAACCATCTACGGGAGAGTAAGAGTTGTAATTATCGTTGATAGCCTGAATTGCGGCATCTTTGATAAAATCTGGCGTATTAAAATCTGGCTCTCCAAGTGAAAGGCCAATAATATCTTTACCTTCTGCTCTTAATTCACGCGCTTTAGCTGCCATAGCCAGCGTTTGCGAAGTTGCTAAATTGTTTATTCTGTTAGAGAGTTTTTCTTGCATTTTAAAATGATTAATAAAATAAGTATTAAGACGATATTGCAGGTTTAGTTCCCATTTCTTTTAAATATTTAAAATGAGCCATAATCGCTGCGCGTGTGGTTTTGTATTCGTTATAAGGTAAATTACATTCCTGTGCAGTCTGTTTCACTATTTGTGCGATCTTATCATAATGAATATGACTGATATTAGGGAAAATATGATGTTCTACCTGGTGATTTAACCCACCGGTAAACCAGTTTACAATTTTATTGTTTGTTGAAAAGTTAACTGTGGTGAATAATTGGTGTATTGCCCAGGTGTTTTTCATAGATCCGGTGTCATCTGGTAATGGCATATCGGTATCCTTAACCACATGAGCTAATTGAAAAACAATGCTAAGGATTAGTCCAGCAACATAATGCATTACAAAGAATCCTATTAAAATTTTCCACCACGAAATTGATAAAATCAACATAGGGAGCAAAATCCAAATCGCTAAATAGATAATTTTCGTAATAGCTACCGTACTCCATTGTTTAACAGGATTAGGCATTTTTCCGTAAGAAAGTTTTCTTTTTAAATACCTTCTAGACTGCTTAAAGTCGGTGGTGATTGCCCAGTTGAACGTTAACAGCCCATATAGAAATATGGAATAATAATGCTGAAATTTGTGGAATTTTCTCCACTCTGCATGTTTAGAGAAACGAATGATCCTACCGGCGTCCAGATCTTCATCATGGCCGTGGATATTCGTGTATGTATGGTGAAGTACATTGTGCTGTACCTGCCAGTTATAAACATTACCGGCAAGAATATAAATAGTCCCGCCCATAAATTTATTAACCCATTTTTTTGAAGAATAAGATCCATGATTTCCATCATGCATAATATTCATTCCGACGCCAGCCATACCAATACCCATTACAACAGTAAGTAAAAGCATCCACCATTGTGAGATATCTAGGGTTAGAATTATAAAATATGGAGATAAAAACATGAGAAACATCACTGCTGTTTTTAAATGCAACTGCCAGTTTCCTGTTTTTTTAATGTTATTCTCTTTAAAATAAGTATTTACTCGTTTATTTAAGGTTCTGAAAAACTTAGCAGAATCTATTCTCGAGAATCGTATATTTGGTTGTGATAAATCCATCTGTAAAATTAAACTATCTTCAAAGGTAAAATATTAAACTTTCGAAACGAATTAAATAGTCACTTTAATACTAAATTTCTAATTTTGTTTAAAAATAAATCAGTTGGAATTAATAAGGAAATATTTTGACGGACTTAGTCCGCAGCAAATTGCTCATTTCGAACAATTAGAAGATCTTTATAAAGATTGGAATCTTAAAATTAACGTGGTAAGTAGAAAGGATATAGATGAATTATATTTACGTCACGTTTTACATTCTTTAGGAATAGCGAAAGTTCAAAAATTCAATCCAAATTCTAACATTCTTGATGTAGGTACAGGCGGTGGATTTCCTGGAATTCCAATGGCCATACTTTTTCCTGAAACTAATTTCCATTTAGTGGATTCTATTGGGAAAAAAATGAAAGTTGTAGAAGAAGTCGCAGCTGGTTTAGGATTGCAGAACGTGAAAACAACGAACGATAGGGTTGAGAATGTTGATGGACATTACGATTTTATTATAAGTAGAGCAGTAGCGGCCATGCCAACTTTTGTAAGATGGACCAAGGGGAAAATTGCTAAAAAAAATAATCATGACCTTAAAAACGGAATATTGTATTTAAAAGGTGGTGATTTATCTGAAGAGCTTAATGATTATCAAACTGCGAAAATATACAATCTAACAGATTATTTTGAAGAAGATTTCTTCGAGACAAAAAAGGTGGTTCATTTACCACTAAAATATAAAGGATAAAAAAAAGTGGAGCTATTAGCTCCACTTTTTTATTGGCACCGCCAAAGGGTTTAATACCCCGAGGTAGTTTACTTCTATCTAAAATTATTTTCGGACAAACTTCATATTGGTTATTCCTCTTTCAGTATAAATTTTAAGAATATAAACCGCGCTACTCATATCTTTTTCTAGCGGAACATAAATTTTATTTTTCAACTCAATATTATTGAATTCCTTGATAAAACTACCATTAATACCATAAAGTAAAATCCTGTCTATATTTATGAGTTCTGGATTTTCAATAAAAACGGCATCATCATCACGTAAGTATACAATTTGGAATTTTCCGGTTAAATTACTGACATCTTCTTCTGGCACTTCAGGAGCTTCAGGTTTTTCAACATCATCTATAGCTTCATCTTCATCTGGGTCACTTTCTGTTTCCTCATCTTCATTATCTTCATCTGGATCACTATCCGTTTCTTCATCTTCATTATCTACAGGATCCTGATTATCATCGGTATCGCCTACTTCTTCTTCCTGATCGTTTTCCTCTTCATCTACGTCATTTTCCGTCTTCTGAAAAGTTATGGCAAATCTGTTGGAGTAATATCCACTATCGATAGTTGCAACGTATTTTTCAGCTTTTAAATCATAATAGGTACTATCTGCTCGATCCATAAGATAAATTTTCTTTTCTGAAGAAATATTCTCTAAAGTATCTATTTCAATATAAAATTCGGTATTAGATCGAACAATGACACCGAGATCTAAAACCCGGTCATTATTGAAATCTGGCACGCCCTGTATTACCAATGCCTGGTCGTCCATTAGCCAAAACATATCTTCATTTTGCATATCATAAAGAGGAGCATCGTAACCAAGGTCGAATTGAGAGGTCGCATTTTTATCTGCACCTACAACGATTTGTCTGTACATTCCTCCCGGAGACTTATAATTCAGTCGAATTTTTTCTCTGTTATCTTCTTGTGCCGCAGTTTTATTCTGAGCTATTTTCTTGGAAACATTTTCAGGTTTCAAGAATAGAGATTGCACAGAATTTGATTCTTTTGCAAAAACACGTTGAGAATTGTTGAATAAAATATCACCTTCGCTCAATGTAATATTACCACTGTTTCGTGAGTTTAGAAAGCTATTCACAAAAAATCCCTGTCCTACTGGAATATACCTACCCGGTTTTCTATTACTTTGAGAATTATTTGCATTAATAAGTTCATCTGTCGCTACGGCAGGAACACTTCCTATTAAATTTAGCGTAGCATAACCACCTATATAATCCTGTAAATAATGGGAGTTACTTTGTCCAAAATGATCCCAAAAATAGATAGCTCCATTAAAAAGGTTCTGTTCTCCATTAGCTCCGTTCACAGAATTCTTATCCAGATTGTCCAAAATGAATTGTTGTCCATCTATAGCTGAAGGATATGGATTTCCTATTAAGAATGTTTCCTGAGGTTTAATATGAAGTTTAATGTCTCCATTATTAGGTAAACCAACAAATGTATAATTATGAGAAGAAAAAATATCAACGCTACCCGAGGTTCCTTTCATAGTATAGCCTTCTCCAGATTCCAATTTTGTGTTTTCGCGTATCTGGCTCCATCCCGCATAACCAGAAGTTCTATGAAATCTATTTAACCAATAGGTACTAACTCTTGTTAATCCTGAATAATTCTTTGAATCTGCCCAGGTAAATTGATATTTAAAAGAAATATCTCGCACTTGCTCTGGATCTTTCCCATCCTTAAGAACATCAGCAATAGTGAATCCTGAGTTTGGAGAGTTTGTACTAACTGGAGAAGACCAATAATTATAATTGTAAGAATTTGCAGTACCCTGTTGATCTCTATGAATAACTCCTTTGCTTTCTGGATCTAAAATACTTCCTTCAGTTTGGATAAGTTGAGACTCTCCGTTTAAGTCTATTATCCCATTCAGTTTTAGGTAATCTGTTATAATTAATGGGTTTCCTGTACCTCCTTCAGTAGGATTTGTTCCAGTCATCTTAAACGTGCCGGAATTAGAGATTAGTCCCAGTAATTGTAGAGGTTTTGTTGAATTAGAGTGAGGGTAAAATATATCGTTCGAAATCTCAACAATATTCCAATCTATGGTAGTTTGTCCATCTATACCATAACTTCCAGGAACTTTCCAAACTTCCCGTTCAGAAACTTTACTATCATTCACCGTAGGAGGTAAAAACCATGTGGTTTGATTTGTCCAATCTTGATTTTCTTCATTCAAAATATAAGGAGTAGGAGCTGTATTCTCCTGCGTTGAGGTAATATTTCGAATTAAACCGTTGCTATGATTGCCGGTAATCTCAGGAGTTAATCCTTCAGCAATTGCTTCAGGGTTACCTTTTAATTGATAATAGGCTTCAAGATTATTCCAATTTAAAGTACCGGGAACATCTACAGGTATAACATTTCCACGCAGTGGATTACTTGCTACCGCTATACTCTGATTCATCAAAAAGCGTAGCTGTTTTTCAGTTAGGCTTTTATTCCAAATTCTTAATTCTTCAATCCAACCATCAAAGTAATTAGAAGGAACATCAGGTTGATCGCTATCATATATTGCACCTATAATAAATGGATGCGGTACATTGCCCGGAAGATTTGCGCTTTTATTAGCAACAGGAATACCATCTACATATAATCTGATATTTGCATCTTTATAAATAACTGCAATGTGGTGCCATGTGTCCTCTTTAATTTTATAAGATGTAGAAACCGAATTTCCATTCCACCTAAAAGTTGGAGAACCTGAATTGATTACAAAATCATATCCGCCACTATTTAGGTTTTTAATATCTCGCTTTGCAAGAATTGTTTTTAGTCCTACGTTATTTTCAGATTTGATCCATGCCTCAATAGTAAATCCTTCTTTATCGTGCATATCAAAAGAATCGCCAATTAAGATATGATCATCTATCCCATCAAAATCTAAGCTGTTGCAATTCGCAGAAATTGTAAGATTAAGCTCGTCGTAATTCGAACAGTTTTCATTAAAAACAGTCCATCTTAAAACATACTGCCCTTCATCTCCAATAAACTTTGTATTTGGATCGGTAGGGTCTACAAAATTAAAATTCGAAGGTCCGCTAACTACGCTCCAAATACCTGAGCCAAATTCTGGTGTATTTGCCTCCAGAGTAGTCTGGTAATAGCCGCAGCCAAGAACTTCATCCTCTCCGGTAATAGCATTAGTTAACGGCGCAGGATCATCTATGCTAATGCTGCGAATTGCCTGACACTGATTGGCGTCGATAACAGTTATAGTGTAATCTCCCGGTTCAAGATTTTCTAATGTTTTAGTTGTAGAACCAGAGGCATCATTCCAGAGATATTCATAGGCTGTGCTTTCGTCTTCACTCTTAGGTGTTCCTCCCAATGGATTTACAGTAACTGTGCCTTTTTCACCAGGGCAAACTGGTTGCTGAATTTCAAAATTCATTGTAATCGGCGAATCTGGCTGAGTAATTACTACGGAAGGAATTTTAAAAACAGATCCTTCAGAATCTTTCACCCAAACATCATAATCGCCTGCCTTTAGTATTTCAAATAAGTTTTCTTTTTGATATCCAGCATTTTCATTGGTAATACTATAGCTATAAGGAGCCCTCCCGCCAGAAGCCTGAACCTGAATTGTTCCCAATTCAGAATCGAAGCATTCTAGTTTATTCGGCGTTGCTTTAGCATATAAAGGCGTAAAAATAATTTCTTGATTATTGGTAGAGAAGCATTTAGATTTACTACTTTGTCCACATGCATTTTTCTTATTATTCGAAAAAGTCAAATAAATATTATCAACCGACACTTCATCTCCACATTGATAATTAATGGGGATAGTTTTGGCATTCGCAGGTATACCTTCTTTTTCATAAAAACACCCAAATTCTCTTTTAATCGTTGTGTTACCGGTCTCTAAACTTTTTACACTATAGGTAAACTCGGTATATAGAGAATAGCGTGTTGCACTCTGGTCTAATTCAACGTAAATATATTTTTGATCTCCGTTACTGCAATTTTCAGATGTAATTCTTTTTCCTGAAGAATCACCAATATAATATCCTGCAATTCCGAAATCATTCGATCCACAATTATCTACATAACATTCACCAACATATTGTTGATATATAAAATCACGGCTAAACCCTTCTGCATCGGTAACAGTAAGCGTTATATTTCGGTTTCCTTCTGATGGATAGCTCACTCTGTGAGAACCCAAACCGGTATTGGTGGTGTAAGTTCCATCGGTATCGAAGTCCCAACTGTATGAATACGGAGGAACTCCGCCAAAAGCTGTATTATTCGCTACTTCGAAATAACTCACACGTACATTATTATCTCCTTCACAAATTGAAGTAGGTAAAACTTCAGCCTTCAATATTTCATTAATAACAACATCTACTACTTCGCTACATCCATTTTTATCGAAAACACTAAGAGTATAATTGCCAGCAGCGAGATTAGTTGCTTTCTTGGTTGTAGCGATAATGGTAGAACTTCCAGAAGATCTCCATTCATAAGTATAGCCCGGTGTTCCTCCCGATGGATTAGCGTCTGCACTCCCTGTTTTTGAGTCGTAAACCATCGTTCTCGTAGTGCTAACTGATACAGTAACCGGCTCACTTGGTTCGCTTATAACGATATTTTCTGCAATTATCTTTTGGCAGTCTATGCTGTTTTTATCTCTTAATTTTAAAGTATAAATTCCTTTTGGAAGATTTGGAAAAGATGCAGAATCAGACCAATTCAATCCGTTATCGATACTATATTGAAAAGACTCACTTCCTCCAGAGACTCCAGTAAATGAGATGCTACCTGAATTCTCAGCAAAGCAGTTGACATTCTTTTTTTGAAAATTAGAAATAATTTCTGCTGGCTCTGTAATAGTTACATTTTGTTGCAAAGCACAAGCATTTCTATCTTTTATAAATACTGTATAATCACCAGCAGGTAAGCCAGAAAAAGTTTTGTCGGTTTGAAAGTTGGTGTTATCTATAGAGTACTCGAAAGGAGCTGTTCCGCCATCAATTTGTCCTACCGTAATAACTCCGTTTGAAGCTCCATAACAATTGATATTTGTGACAGATGGAGAAGATGCGCTGATGATATCTGGTTGCGATATCTGAATGACTTGTTGAATAATACATCCATTATTATCAATAACACTAAAATTATATGTGCCAGCAGAAATATTGCTGAATTTTTTGTTAGGCTGGTAAGTATTTCCATCTATAGAATATTGATAAGGTGCTGTTCCACCCGAAACTGTCCCTGCGGAAATACTTCCGTCATTTCCACCAAAGCAAGAAACATTTGCGGAATTTGGAGCCGTCATTTCCAACTGTTCTGGTTGTGAAATTTCAATAGTTGCTGAAATCGAACAATTATTTTGATCACGAACGGTCAACGTATAATTACCTGCCGATAAGTACTCAAAGCTCGAGGCTGAAGAAAAATCACTTCCATTTATCGAATATTGATAAGGCGTTGTTCCTCCGGAAACGGTTCCTGCGGAAATGCTTCCATCGTTTCCACTAAAACAAGAAACATTTGTGGAATTCGGAGCCGTCATTTCAAGTTGAGCTGGCTGCTTAATTTCAATATTCGTTGAAATCGAACAATTATTTTGGTCACGCACGGTCAACGTATAATTCCCTGCCGAAAGATTATCGAAGTTGGATTCCGTAGAAAAGTCAGTTCCATTTATCGAATATTGATAGGGCGCTGTTCCTCCCGAAACATTACCTGCGGAAATGCTTCCATCATTTCCACCAAAACAAGAAACATTAGTTGAATTCGGAGCCGTCATTTCGAGTTGTTCCGGTTGGGTAATTTCAATATTTGCTGAAATTGAACAATTATTTTGATCACGAACAGTTAGAGTATAATTTCCCGCTGTTAGATTATCGAAGTTGGATTCCGTAGAAAAGTCAGATCCGTTTATCGAATATTGATAAGGTGCCGTGCCACCGGAAATTGTCCCTGCGGAAATGCTTCCATTATTTCCACCAAAACAGGAAACGTTTGTGGAATTCGGCGCAGTCATTTCCAACTGTTCCGGTTGTGTAATTTCAATATTTGCTGAAATCGAACAATTATTTTGATCACGCACCGTCAAGGTGTAATTCCCCGCTGTTAGATTATCAAAATTTGCTTCCGTAGAAAAGTTAGTTCCATCAATCGAATATTGATAAGGCGCTGTTCCGCCGGAAATTGTTCCTGCGGAAATACTTCCGTCGTTTCCACCAAAACATGAAACGTTAGTGGAATTCGGAGCGGTCATTTCGAGTTGTTCCGGTTGTGAAATTTCAATATTTGCTGAAATCGTACAATTATTTTGATCGCGAACGGTCAAGGTATAATTCCCTGCGGATAAATCTTCAAAGGTTGAAGCTGAAGAAAAATCACTTCCATTTATCGAATATTGATAAGGCGCTGTTCCGCCAGAAGTTGTCCCTGCGGAAATGCTTCCATCGTTTCCACCAAAACAAGAAACGTTTGTGGAATTCGGAGCCATCATTTCTAGTTGATCTGGCTGCGTAATTTCAATAGTTGTAGAAATCGAACAATTATTTTGATCACGAACGGTCAAGGTATAATTTCCTGCCGCCAGATTATCGAAATTCGATTCCGTAGAAAAGTTAATTCCATCTATCGAATATTGATAAGGCGCTGTGCCACCGGAAATTGTCCCTGCGGAAATGTTTCCATCGCTTCCACCAAAACAAGAAACGTTTGTGGAATTCGGAGTGGTCATTTCTAGTTCTTCCGGTTGCGTAATTTCAATTGTTGTAGAAATCGAACAATTATTTTGATCTTTTACAGTCAAGGTGTAATTCCCCTCTGTTAGATTATCGAAATTTGCTTGCGTAGAAAAATTAGTTCCGTCTATTGAATATTGATAAGGTGCTGTTCCTCCTGCAACCATACCTGCGGAAATGCTTCCATCGTTTCCACTAAAACAAGAAGTATTTGTGGAATTCGGAGCCGTCATTTCCAACTGTTCCGGTTGTGTAATTTCAATAGTTGTTGAAATAGAGCAATTATTTTGATCACGAACGGTCAAGGTATAATTCCCAGCCGATAAATCTTCAAAGATTGAGGCTGAAGAAAAATCACTTCCATTTATCGAATATTGATAGGGCGCTGTGCCGCCAGAAATTGTCCCTGCGGAAATGCTTCCATCGTTTCCACCAAAACAAGAAACATTTGTGGAATTCGGAGTGGTCATTTCCAACTGTTCTGGTTGTGTAATTTCAATATTGGTAGAAATCGAACAATTATTTTGATCACGAACGGTCAAGGTATAATTCCCAGCCGACAGATTATCGAAATTTGCTTCCGTAGAAAAATTAGTTCCATTTATTGAATATTGATAAGGAGCTGTACCGCCAGATACGGTTCCTGCGGAAATGCTTCCATCGTTTCCACCAAAACAAGAAACTTTCGTGGAATTCGGAGCCGTCATTTCGAGTTGTTCCGGTTGTGTAATTTCAATATTGGTAGAAATCGAACAATTATTTGCATCACGAACGGTCAAGGTGTAATTCCCTGCCGTTAGATTATCGAAGTTGGATTCCGTAGAAAAGTTAGTTCCATTTATCGAATATTGATACGGTGCTGTGCCTCCTGAAACTGAACCTGCTGAAATACTTCCGTCGTTACCACCAAAACAAGAAACGTTTGTGGAATTTGGAGCTATCATTTCAAGTTGTTCCGGTTGCGTAATTTCAATATTTGCTGAAATCGAGCAATTATTTTGATCACGAACGGTCAAGGTATAATTACCTGCCGTTAGATTATCGAAGTTGGATTCCGTAGAAAAATTATTTCCGTCTATCGAATATTGATAAGGCGCTGTTCCACCGGAAATCGTTCCTGCTGAAATGCTTCCGTCGTTTACACTAAAACAAGAAACATTTGTGGAATTCGGAGCCGTCATTTGGAGTTGATCTGGCTGCGTAATTTCAATATTGGTAGTAATCGAACAATTATTTTGATCACGTACGATCAGCGTATAATTGCCCGCTGTTAGATTATCAAAATTGGATTCCGTAGAAAAGTTAGTTCCATCTATCGAATATTGATAAGGCGCAGTGCCGCCAGAAACTGATTCGGCTATTATAGTGCCGTCATTGAATCCGTTGCAACTAACGTTAGAAGTAGAATAATTGTTTAGAATTAATTGGTCGGGTTGCGAAATAATTATGGACTCACTGCCGGAATTTCCAGCATCGTCTGTAATGGTAATTGTATAAGTTCCCGCCGAAAGATTGAAAATATCTTCATTAGTAGAAGTAAAAGAGCTGGGGCCAGTCCATTGAAAAGAATAATTGCCGTTCCCTCCAGAAACTTCAATATCTATAGCACCATCATCGGCATTATAACAGGTAAGATCCTGTGATGAAGATGTTATAATAAGATCCTCTTCCAATCCGAAAGATTCAGATTGGTTGATTAAGAAAAGCGTTAGAAATAGCCCTAAAATAATTGCGGCTCCAGGAAAAGTAGTTTTCTTCATAGGCATATACCTTTAACACTTTTCTTTGTCGCCATCTTTATGTAGGGTACATTAATTTCAAAGATGTTTAGGACACTCAAATTTTCTCTCATCATAATTCCACTTTGCAAATCTAGTCTTTTTTTGTAAAAGATCGATAAAAGGTTGACTTTTAACGATAAAGACTTTGTTTTGTTTGTATAGCAAAGTCCGTGCCTAAATAGAATTAGGAAATTTGAGCACTCCCTTAAATGTCGAGCATAAAAAAAGGCTACAGTTACGTAGCCTTTTAAAAATATATTTTGAAAGATTATTATTCCTTCATGTGAGGATACTTATAATCTGTTGCTGGAACAAATGTCTCTTTGATTAATCTTGGAGAAATCCAACGCATTAGATTCAGTTTAGATCCTGCTTTATCATTTGTACCACTAGCTCTTGCTCCACCAAATGGTTGTTGGCCTACAACAGCTCCGGTTGGTTTATCGTTAATATAGAAGTTACCCGCAGCATTTTGAAGGATATCTGTAGCTTTTGCAGCTTCGTATCGATCTGCAGAAAATACAGCACCAGTTAATGCATAAGCACTTGTATTATCTACAATATGCAATGTTTCGTCCCATTTATCATCTTCGTAAACATAAATCGTTACTACTGGACCGAATAATTCTTCTTCCATAGTCGTGTAGTGAGGATCTTTAGCTAAAATTACTGTAGGTTCTACGAAATAACCTTTAGATTTATCACAATTACCACCAACTACGATCTCAGCATCATTATCTTCTTTTACTTTCTCGATGTAAGAAGATAATTTATCGAATGATTTTTCATGGATTACTGCAGCGAAGAAATTAGAAAGATCTTCTGGAGAGCCCATTTTGATAGACTTCACATCTTCAATAACATAATCTTTAATTTCTGGCCATAAGCTCTTTGGTAAATAAACTCTGGATGCAGCACTGCATTTTTGCCCCTGATATTCAAATGCTCCACGAGTAATTGCTGTAGCAACCTGTTTTGCATTCGAAGTTGGATGCGCTATGATAAAATCTTTACCACCTGATTCTCCAACGATTCTTGGATAAGATTTATAGGTATGAATATTATTACCAATCTTAGTCCAAATATTTTTAAATACCGCTGTACTACCAGTGTAGTGTATCCCTGCAAAATCTGGGCTAGCTAATACAGTATCGGTAATCATTTCAGGATCACCCATTACCATATTGATAACACCATCAGGTACACCTGCTTCTTTAAATACTTCCATTATAACCTGTGCAGAAAGCATTTGGCTATCACTTGGTTTCCAAATCGCAACATTACCCATTAACGCAGCACTAGCAGGTAAATTTCCTGAAATTGCTGTAAAATTAAATGGTGTAATCGCGTATACAAAACCTTCTAGTGGGCGATATTCGATACGGTTCCAATTTCCGTCTGAAGAGTTTGGTTGCTCATTGTAAAGTTCAGACATGTATTCTACGTTAAAACGTAAAAAGTCGCAAATCTCTGCTGCTGCATCGATTTCTGCTTGATAAACAGTTTTAGACTGTCCTATCATTGTAGCAGCATTCATTTTCTGACGGTAAGGTCCCGAAATTAAATCTGCTGCTTTTAAAAATACTGCAGCTCTTTGTTCCCACTCTAATTTAGCCCATTTCTTACGAGCTTCTAAAGCAGAATCGATAGCCTGCTCGATGTGTTTTTTTTCAGCTAAATGATAAACACCACAATCATGTTGGTGATCGTGAGGTGGATTTATATTTAACGTTTTTCCGGTTCTTATTTCTTCAGAACCTATGTAAAGTGGTACATCTACTTTTGTATTGTACAACTCTTTATATGTTAATAATACTTCTTCTCTTTCTGGAGTTCCCGGAGCGTATGATTTTACTGGCTCATTTTCCGCTTTAGGAACGTGAAAAAATCCTTTTCCCATGTTATTGTTTTTCTCGTTTTTATTGGTTTTTAAACATTTTAAAGGTAAAAAAATAATAAGGATTAAAACCAATCAGAGCAGGCTTTTAGGTAAGCTTAACTTTTTTTGTACATTCCGTTTTTAGTTTAAGAAAAAATTATGTGTACAGTAAGTATTTTTCCTGAAAATAAGAATTCATTATCCTTTGTGCTTACGTTTAATAGGGACGAGGCCTTTGATCGTGAAACTTTTGCGCCAAAATTTGAAAATGTTAACAGATGTGAAATGATTTTCCCAAAAGATGGGGTCGCTGGGGGTACATGGCTGGGGGTAAGTGCGCAAAAAAGGCTAATTGGGATAATGAATGGAGAATTTACAGCGCATAAACGCAATCCGCCTTACCGCAAGAGTAGAGGAGTAGTAGTAAAAGAATTTTTAGCAGTAGAAGATGTTTTTGATTATGCAGATCAATATAATTTTGAAGGTATCGAACCTTTCACCATGATCATTGTAGAATGGTCTTCTAGCTTAATTATTACTGAATTGGTTTGGGATGCAAAAAAGCTTCATATAAAAAATGTAGCTCATAAACCTCGAATATGGTCTTCTTCACCTTTATATGATTCAGGTATGAAATTGAAAAGAGAGAACTGGTTTCAGAAATTTATAACTGAAGAAGAAATTACAGCAAGCACAATTTGGGAATTTCATCATGAAGCAGGAAGCGGTGATAAGAATATTGATCTTATTGTGGATAGAGGATTTTTGAAAACGCAGAGTATTTCGCAGATCATAGTAAATGACGACGAAAAGCTATTTAAATATAAAGAATTAGCTTCTGGAAAAACTAAGATTGTAAATCTTGACGACTTAATTTAAGGCAAAAGGAGCACTTAATTTAAAAGAAGGAATCTGAACTCTAAACTTTCTGGTAGAAGTGAAATTAACCATATTGTAATGACCGCTCATTGCTCCAAATGGCGTATTTAAAAGACAACCGCTTTGGTAAGAATGTGTTTCTCCTGGTTTTATAACCGGTTTTTTACCTATTACTCCTTCGCCTTCTACAGTTTCTGTATTATTTAAAGCATCTTTGATTTTCCAAAACCTTGATTTTAGCTGTACCGAATCATTGCTTTGATTTTCGATGGTAATACGGTAACCAAAAGCATATTTTACCTGATAGCGATCGTATATGATGCCGTCAAAAAAAGTATGAACCGAGATTTTTATGCCTTTTGTTATTTGTTGAACCATAGGAATTTTAAAAAACTGCAAAAGAGCCGAATATCGAGATTAGCCCTACAATTAAGGCTAAGGTAAAAAATATAATGTTGAGAATCACAAATTTAACAGTGGTTTTTAGTTTTCCCTGTTGATAGAATTTACGTAATCCCTGAAATAAATACCCTATAAAAATAAGATGCGCAAAATTCACTCCGAAGCTATCCCCGGTAATCAAATCTATAATTAAAGCAATGCTGTACAAAATAAAACACATGCTTTGCGTGTGAAATGCAAAAGTGAGGTGCTCCATGTAATTGTACTTAGAACGAATATACAACAAGCTTAAAAAAAGAGAAAAGATAGGTAAGAAAGCAAAAATGATAAACGGAAGTTTACTAATTAAATAATTGATAAACAATTGCGGGTTTTGTTTTACCAAATTATAATCGACTACTTTCTTGTAAAGCCAGTGATTGTATCCAGAATTCTTAAGATCAAGTTTTGTAACGGCATCGACCGGGACATTGTTCTTTGTTTCTTCGAAATAGGAACTAAAGAGCTTAGATTTTGCATCTAAAGCATCCATAAAAGACATGGTATCCAATTCTTGCTCGGTAATAAGGTGATCTTTATAGTTTTCTTCTTCTTTTAAGTTGTTCTTAGAATTGGTATTGATGATTGAATCAAGATTTTGAAAAGGATTTTCAAATTCAACTTCAATATTTGTATTATTTTTCTCATTAAACTCTTCCAGGTTTCTAGCGACTTCTTCAGGTTCCTGATCTAAATTCATTCCTTCAAAAGAAAAATCGTATCCGTAGATAATAAAAAAGATGATAGAGGTAGTTAAAAAGAATCTATAGGGGTTTACGTAACGCATACGCTTACCTTCAATATAATCTTTGGAAATCTTTCCGGGTTTAAATAGAAGTATGTTCATCGTTCTTATAAACCTGGAATCGTAGGCAAACAATCCCGAAAAGAACTCTGAGAAGAAATCACCAAGGGCTAACTTTTTTGTAGAATTTAATTGTCCGCAATTGGGACAGTATTTTTGTTCTACTTCTAAAGGTTTTCCGCAGTTAAGACATTCCTCACCGCGATACTCAATTAAAGATCGCTTAGATTTCATTATTTATTGGCAATTGGTTAGTTGCTAATATTTTTGGAGTTTGCGCTTCCCAGGCCTATGATTCTATCATATCTTCCTCCAATTTCACGATAATAGACTAATACGGTGTATTCATTTTCAGTTTCGTCATAATTGCCGCTAATAAAACCTTCATCAATGCTATCGTCATCATTTACAAGTACATATTTATAATTGTAAAATCCTTGTTTGAATAATCGTGCAGTTTCGTAATACCCGGTTTCTTCGTTATAATGAAGAGCGGTGCTATTATCTGGGGTGAAATTATTAAAATTTCCGAAAATATGTAGTGTCCCGCCCTTTATTGGCTCATAATTTTTTAAAGTGAAGTGAATCCACGTGTATTCTGCTTCGATATTAGAATTATCAGCATTTAATTGTCTAATTACAAAATCCCCGTTAATATCAGGATTGTAAGTATATGGCGTGCTTTCTCGGGATAAATCCATGTTTAAATAATGGTGATAAAGCTGATCTATATCTATTTTAGCAATATCTGCTGTAGTTGCGCGCAAATCTTTGGTGTCGAATTGAAGATATTCGTTACCGCCCCAAAAAGATAGTGGTAAGTCATATCGATAAATGAGCTCATTACCAACAGTGTATTGAGGTTCGATATCTTTGATGGCATTTTTTAAATTATAATTCTGAATGATGATAGGCTTTACGGTTTCATTAGGATTCCGAAGTAATAAATTAGGAGAATTAATACTGAAATTCACTACCTGTTTGGTATTGATATAATTAAGATCTCGAGCACGTTTTATGGCGGCAGCTACGGTCACTTTATTTTCGTAGATCATAAACTTTCTGGAAAATACTAATTCATCATTTTCATTATAAATTTGAATCATATAATTTCCTGAAACTTTCAGCGCCTTGGTGTACTGATTGGGAATCTGTAATTGGTAGTGCGAGTAGGGTTGAAGTGTATTATACGAATTCTTATAATTCATTATTCTAATATCGTCCAAACCATCCAAATATTCATTTTTAGAAAGCTGTGTAGGTTTCCAGTTATAGTCAAAATGTTCGATACGATAATAGTAATCGGCCTCGTCTCCGATAATGTCATCAAATGTTAAATTTAACATTCCGTTGATCGAGATAGCAGGATTTCCCTTGGTGCCGTTAGAGTCACCAAATAATCGAATGGTTCTTATAAAGTTGGGAGGTATTGTTTCTTCTGCTATTTGGCTAAACATAGGAATAGTAGAAACAACACTGAAAATAAGAAAAATTAATCGCTTCATTTTAAAATAATATGGGTAAATGTACTTACAAATTATATACCTGATTTGGAAGGTGTTTATTTTAACAATTCAGCAGCTCGAAAAAAGATCAGTTTATTGGGAAAAATGGCGTGAAAAACATAAATTTGCACGACTTTAAATAAACTTTATAATATACACTCCATCCTATGTCAAAAGACATTCGAATTAAAAGAGGACTTACTCTACGATTAAAAGGGGAGGCGGAAAAACAAATAGTTGAGGCCCCAAGGTCCAAGACCTATGCGATTAAACCTCCAGATTTTCATTCAGTTGTTCCAAAAATGGTGCTCAAAGAAGGAGCAAAAGTATTAGCCGGAGATGTGCTTTTCTTTTCAAAATATGCTGAAGAGATTAAGTTTACATCGCCTGTTAGCGGAACCCTGAAAGAAATTAAACGAGCTGAAAAGCGCCGAATAGTAGAGGTGATTATCGAAGCCGATGCTACAGATTCTTACAAAGATTTTGGAACACTTAATGCAGCAACCGCTCCGGCTGAAGCTGTTAGTGAAAAAATCCTTGCAAGTGGCTGCGGAGCTTTTTTTATGCAACGTCCCTACGATGTTGTCGCAGACCCTAAAGATACGCCTAAGGCTATTTTTATCTCAGCAGTAACCACCGCACCTTTAGCAGCAGATCTAGGCTTTGTTTTAAAAGATAAAGTAAAATCTTTTCAGGAAGGAATTTACGCTATACAAAAACTTACACCAGGTAAGGTTCATCTATCAGTAGATGATTCTTCGTATCCAATTCTTAAGGATATTAAAGGTGTAGAGTTACATAAAGTTAGCGGTCCTCATCCTGCAGGTAATGTTGGTATTCAAATCCATAAAATCGATCCTGTTAATGCAGGTGAGCGTGTTTGGGTTGTGGGTGCAGATCACGTGCCGGTAATTGGTAATTTGTTTTTAACAGGAAAGGTAATTGCTAAGAAAGCAGTAGCTGTTGCTGGTAGTGAAGCAAAAGATCCAAAATACTACGACGTAGTTATGGGTGCTAATTCTGCCGATTTAATTGGTAATCAAATCCCAGATGATGTAAGAATTATTTCTGGTGATGTGTTAACCGGTGATCGTATTAGTAATAACCATTACTTAGGTTTTTACCATAATACCTTAACGCTAATTCCTGAAGGTAATAGCTATAGAATGTTTGGATGGTTGCCATTTACTTACAACAATATCCACTCTAATTCTAAGACTTCATTATCCTGGTTATTCCCTAACAAAAAATATGAGCCAACTACAAACCTTCATGGTGAGGAGCGTGCGCTTGTAGTTACCGGAGAAATGGAAGAAGTTTTACCAATGGATGTTTATCCAATGCAATTGCTAAAAGCATGTATGGCTGGTGATATCGAAAAAATGGAAAACTTAGGAATTTACGAAGTAGCGCCTGAAGATTTTGCGTTGATAGATTATGTTAACACTTCTAAATTAGAAGCTCAGGAAATTATTCGTCTAGGATTAGATTTAATGATTACTGAAGTAGGATAAAAAGTTTAATTATGGAATGGATAAGACAACGATTAGATAAATTTAAAGAGCCTTTCGGTAAGGGGAAAAAACTTGAAAAGTATGCCCCAGCCGTAAATGCTCTTGACACTTTTTTGTTTACACCTAATCACACCACTCAATCTGGTGCTCACATTCGTGATGGTGTAGATTTAAAAAGAACAATGATAACTGTAGTATTAGCTTTGATTCCTGCCTTGATTTTTGGTATGTGGAATGGAGGTTATCAATACTTACATCAATTGCCAGAATATGCAGACGGTGTTCCTTTTATGGATGCCTTCTTAGAAGGAGCTATTAAGATTGTTCCTATGATCATAGTTTCTTATGTAGTAGGTCTTGGTATCGAGTTTGCTTTTGCTATTTACAGAGGTCACGAAGTTAACGAAGGTTACTTGGTTACAGGTTTACTTATTCCTATGGTAATGCCAATCGATATTCCATTATGGATGGTAGGTATTTCTGTAGTTTTTTCAGTAATCATAGGTAAAGAAGCTTTTGGAGGTACAGGGATGAATATTCTTAACCCTGCATTAACGGCTCGTGCTTTTGCATTTTTTGCGTACCCTACTTATATGTCTGGTAATACCGTTTGGGTTCATAATGCTTATGAGGTGGATGGAGTTTCTGGAGAAACTATTTTAGGTAAGTTAGCTTCAGATACAGATGTTCCATATAGTACGCTAGATATGTTCTCTGGATTAATACCAGGTTCTGTTGCAGAAACATCTACAATATGTATTTTGGCAGGAGCTTTGATATTAATACTAACAAAAGTAGGAAGTTGGAGAATAATCTTAAGTGGTTTCGCTGGAGCAGCAGTAATGGGCTTAATTTTTAATTCACTACCATCTTTAGGTATAGAAGGAAATCCGCTTACGAATTTCCCATGGTACAATCATCTTGTGATAGGAGGTTTGGCATTTGGAATTGTATTTATGGCGACCGATCCTGTTTCTGCGTCACAAACAATGAAGGGGAAATGGATTTACGGATTCTTGATTGGATTATTTGCAGTGATGATCAGGATTTTTAATCCTGCATATCCAGAAGGGATTATGTTAGCTATCTTGTTAATGAACGTATTTGCTCCGGTAATCGATCATTATGTGGTTGAGGGCAATGTGAAGAAGAGAAAGAAAAGATTAGCTACAGTTAAAGAACAACAAGTGAAAACAGCTTAGTTATGGAAGAGAAAACAGTTAATAAAACGAATACTAACGGTTATACCTTTTTATTCGCCATCATAATGGTGTTAGTGGTAGCCAGTGTACTTGCGTTTACAGCGACTTCGCTGAAACCATTACAGACAGAAAATGTTCGTAATGAAAAAATGCAAAATATTCTAGCTACGGTAGGTATCCAGACGAGTAGAGATAGCGCGCAGGCATTATATGATCAATATATTACAGAAACAGTTGCTTTAACTGAAGATGGTTCTGTTGATGAGTCTGCTGATGCTTTTGAAGTAGATCTAAGTAAAGAATTACGTAAACCTGTAAATGACCAGGTATATCCTTTATATGTTGCCAATATAGAAGGTGCTAAATATTATATCGTGCCACTTAGAGGTAAAGGACTTTGGGACGCGATCTGGGGTTATATTTCTCTTAAAGATGATGTAAATACAATCAAAGGAGCTGTGTTTGATCACAAAGGGGAAACACCAGGTTTGGGAGCAGAGATTACACAGGCATGGTTTCAGGAACGTTTTGCTGACGAAAAGATTTTCGATGAAAATGGAAATTTGGTCGGAGTGTCTGTTGTAAAAGGCGGTAACGCTAGTTCAAGTAAGGATAATAATGAGGTAGATGCTATTTCTGGAGCTACAATTACCGGAAACGGAGTTTCAGATATGATTTCAGAAAGACTTAAACATTATCTTCCTTATTTTAAGCAACAAACTGACGTAAAAGTAGCAACTAAGTAATTATGAAGACAGATAACACAAACACTTCTACAGATTCAGCTAAAAGTGCTGCTGAGAAGAAAAAAGATGAAATGATTCTGTTCTTATCAAGTTCAGAAGAGAAGGAACATTTTCTGTCTAAGAATAACAGAAAATTATTATCAGACCCGTTTGACGACAATAACCCGATTACGGTTCAGGTATTAGGAATTTGTTCGGCTTTAGCAATTACAGTGCAATTAAGACCAGCTTTAGTAATGGCACTTGCGGTAATTGTGGTAGTTGCTTTTTCTAACGTAATTGTTTCTTTAATTAGAAACCTTATTCCAAACCGAATTAGAATTATCGTACAACTTGTAGTTGTAGCGTCTCTTGTAATTTTGGTGGATCAGGTTTTAAAAGCCTATTCTTACGATGTTAGTAAACAGCTCTCAGTTTTCGTTGGTCTTATTATTACCAACTGTATTGTGATGGGACGTTTGGAAGCTTTTGCTTTAGGTAACGGAGTATATAAATCTTTCTTGGATGGAATAGGAAACGGCGCAGGATATGGTTTTATCCTTATTTTAGTAGCTTTCTTTAGAGAACTATTAGGTTCTGGAAAACTTTTCGGATTTGAAGTTTTAGGACATAAAGCTCCAACGATGGCAGAGTCTACCGGACTGTACGCTTTAGGTTACGAAAATAATGGTTTGATGCTTCTATCGCCAATGGCTCTAATTATCGTTGGGATCATTATTTGGGCACAACGTGCAAGAAACCGTAAACTAATCGAAGAATAAATAGCAACAGCGAAATATCTTATTATGGAATATATAAATTTATTTGTTAGAAGTATTTTCATAGAAAATATGATTTTTGCCTACTTTTTAGGAATGTGTTCCTATTTAGCAGTGTCGAAAACGGTGAATACAGCTGTTGGTCTTGGAGCGGCAGTTATCTTTGTACTTACTGTAACAGTGCCTATCAACTTTCTATTGGATCAGTACTTATTAAGTCCTGGTGCATTGGCATGGTTAAGTCCTGAATATGCAAACGTAGATCTTAGCTTTTTAAGCTTTATCATGTTTATTGCGGTAATTGCATCAATGGTACAATTGGTAGAAATGATTGTTGAAAAATTCGCTCCTGCTCTTTATGGTGCATTAGGAATATTTCTTCCGCTTATCGCTGTAAACTGTGCGATTTTAGGAGGATCTCTTTTTATGCAACAGAAGAATTTTGGAGGAATTTCGGAATCAATAACCTATGGTTTAGGTAGTGGAGTCGGATGGTTCCTTGCTATTATAGCTATTGCCGCAATTAGAGAAAAAATTACCTACTCTAATGTCCCTGCACCATTAAAAGGTCTTGGTATTACTTTTATCATTACCGGATTAATGGCGATTGGTTTTATGAGTTTTATGGGTATTAAATTATAAAAGAAAAACAACAACAATGACAGTTATAATTGCAAGTATCGTTGTATTCTTAATTTTGGTTCTTCTTTTAGTTTCTATCCTTTTAGGAGCTAAAGCGAAGCTTATACCTTCGGGACCTGTTAAAATTAATGTAAACGGAGAAAAAGATCTAGAAGTAAGTTCAGGAGGAACACTTTTAGGGACTTTAGGCTCAGAAAAACTTTTCCTTCCATCTGCTTGTGGTGGAGGTGGTACATGTATTCAATGTAAATGTATCGTAAAAGAAGGAGGAGGAACACTTTTACCTACTGAAGAACCACACTTTACCCGTAAAGAAATTGCTGACGGATGGAGATTAGGTTGCCAGGTAAAAGTTAAACAGGATATGAAAATTCAGATTCCTGAAGAAGTATTTGGTATTAAGAAATGGGAAGCTACCGTTGTTAGGAATTACAACGTAGCCTCTTTTATTAAGGAATTTGTAGTTGAGATTCCGGAAGATATGGATTACAAAGCTGGTGGTTATATCCAGATTGAAATTCCTAAATGTGAAGTTCCTTACGAGGATATAGATATTACAGCGCACCCGGAAGAACACGAAACTCCGGATAAATTCCAGGCTGAGTGGGATAAATTTAATTTATGGCCACTAGTAATGAAGAATAATGAAACTGTAGAGCGTGCTTACTCTATGGCTTCTTATCCTGCTGAAGGGCGTGAAATTATGTTGAACGTTCGTATTGCTACTCCGCCATGGGATCGTGGTAAAAACGATTGGATGTCTGTAAATCCTGGTATTGCTTCTTCTTATATATTCTCAAGGAAAAAAGGAGATAAAGTAACAATTTCAGGACCTTACGGTGAATTCTTTATCAACGAAAGTGAATCGGAAATGCTTTATGTAGGTGGTGGAGCTGGTATGGCACCAATGCGTTCTCACCTGTATCACTTATTCCGTACTGTAAAAACCGGAAGAAAAGTAACTTATTGGTATGGTGGTCGTTCTAAGCGTGAATTGTTCTACACAGAGCATTTTAGAGCATTAGAAAGAGATTTCCCTAACTTCAAGTTTTATCTTGCCCTTTCAGAACCAATGGAGGAGGACAACTGGAAAGTGAAAGAAGGAATCGATGGTGAAGGAGACGGATTTGTAGGATTTATTCACCAGGTTGTTATCGATAACTATTTAAGTCATCACGATGAGCCTGAAGAAATAGAATACTATTTCTGTGGACCGCCATTAATGAATAAAGCGGTAGAAAAAATGACCGATGATTTTGGAGTTCCAAGAGAGAATGTAAGATTCGATGATTTTGGAGGTTAATCCTTAATTAATATTATAAAAAAGCCGACTAATTTAGTCGGCTTTTTTTATGTTCAATTGGTGCAGCTTTATGCATCTATTTGTAATTTTGTGCTATGGCGAACGAATTGACAAAACAAGAACTACATAACCTTGCAATGAATGTAGTTGGGGAAGATTTGGAGAAGAATGGATACGAATTCCTAGGAGTAAATAGTAGTATAAAAGCGAATCCACAATTTGTAGCTTTAAAAAATAAAAAGCTGCATTTTGTTGTTGTTCGGGCTATTCAATATCCAAAGGATCCTAAAATTATGGATAGGATCTATATGGAAACCATGAGAGAGCATGCGTCTAAATTTGAAGCTCGTGCTTTTTATGCCGGCGTAGGAATCGCAAATGCTAAAGATTACGAATTACCAGTAACTCACGATGATAATTATATAATAAACTATGATGGTTGGCAAGAAGTTTAAATTTACAGCACTAATAATAGCTATTGGTTTTGTGTTAATTGGATGTGAGGGGAACGAATTTGAAGAAAAGAATTACTCGGGATCTGCATTAGGAACTACCTATCATATTAAAATCTTTACCGGAAAAGAAGATCTAAAAGTTGATAAAGGTCTTGATAGTATTTTTCAGGTTATCAATAAGTCTATGAGTACTTACTGGAAAGATTCAGATATTACACTTATCAATAAAGGAGTAGATTCCATTAAAGTGGACGAGAACTTTCAAAGAGTTTTCAATGGATCTAAAAAGATTTATGAGGAAACCGATGGATATTTTGATCCAACTGTTGGAAATTTGGTTAATGCATATGGTTTTGGACCGGATAAACGTTTAGAGCGTTTAGAAAATGACACAATAGATTCATTATTGAAATATGTGGGCTTAGATAAAATTCAGTTATCTTCTGAAGGAAAAATCATTAAGCAATATCCTGAAGTTTATCTTGATTTTAATGCTATCGCAAAAGGATACACATTAGATGTTATTGCCGAATTTTTTGACAATCTAGGGGTGAAGAATTATTTAATTGAATTGGGTGGAGAATTAGTAAGTAGGGGAGAGCATATCACTAAACAGAAGCCCTTTATCGTAGCCATAGACGACCCAAGACAGGAAGAAGGTGAAAGAACATTCCAGGCAACATTAGAGCTTAAAAATAAAGCCATGGCTACTTCTGGTAATTATAGGAAGTTTAGAATAGATTCTATTACAGGAGAAAGATTTGTACATACTATTAATCCTTTAACTGGTAAACCCGAACGCAGTAATTTGCTCAGTGTATCTATACTTGCTGAAAATTGTATGTTTGCTGATGGTTATGCCACAGCATTTATGGCTCTCGGTTTAGAAAAGTCTAAAAAAGTTGCAGCGAAATTAGATAATATCGATGTGTATCTTATCTATGCTGAAAATGATTCAACTAAGGTGTATACTTCGGAAGGTTTTAGTGACGTTCTTTTTGACTAGATTTTCTTACAAACCGGAATAATTTCGCCTTTAGCTAAGCGATATTTATTAACTTCTTCCGAAGAAATTTGAGCGGTATAATCGACTTCCTCTACACTAAAGCCTAGGTTTCTTAGTTTGTCGAAATAGTCTCTACCGTAAACACGTACATGGTCATATTGTCCAAAAATGCGGGCTCTTTCTTTAGGATTGGTTATGCTATCATCTTCAAAAGTAGTTGCTCTATCTAATTCCTGCGGAATTTGTAAAATCGCAGTTCCACCAGGCCTTAGAACGCGGAAAATTTCCTGCATGGCTTTCGTATCATCAGGAATATGCTCCAATACATGATTACATAAAATGAAATCATATTGGTCATTTTTGAACGGTAAATTGCAGATATCGGCTTTTACATCTGCTAATGGGGAATTAAGATCTGTTGTGGTATAATCAAGATTCTTTAGTTTTCTGAATCTTTTATAAAAAGCCTGTTCAGGGGCGAAATGCAAGACCTTAATATCTGCTGTAAAGAAATTAGTTTCCTCCTTTAAATAAAGCCATAAAAGCCTGTGGCGCTCTAAAGAAAGCGTCGACGGAGAGAGTACATTCTCTCTTTGATGCTCATAGCCGTAGGGTAAAAACTTTTTGAAGCTTTTACCATCAATAGGATCTGTATAAGTTGTACCCTTTAGCGAAAGCACCAAGAAAGGCTTGGCTAAATAGCTCAGACGTATTAGTAACGGTCTGGGTACTGTATTAAGAATTTTTTTAAAAAGCTTTTTCATTAATTCATATCTTTCCGGAGCCAAAGATATTGAAATTATATGCTTTCTTGGGGTTTTATATCGAATCTAAACTTCGATATCTCCCCAATTCTCACCGGATTTGATTCGGTATAATTGCATTTCTGAAACACCAAACTGTTTCGCAAGAACCCGAATTCTTGTTTTTCTGTTTGGATCTAAGAGTTTCTTTTTAAGAATCACGGCCTGTGCATAAGTCAATTTAGAATATGACGTTACTTTTCTAAGTTTACGTTTCTTCTTGTTTTCCTTTACGCTAGGGCTGTTATATTGGTGTGCTACCCATTCTTCTTTGGTAGCCCAGGCAATATTTTCTACGCGATTGTCATCTTTTTCGAAGTTTTTATGAATTACATACTTATCACCTTCTTTTTTATCCAGAAATAATTCTGCTACTATACGGTGTATGTAATAGGTCTTGGATTTTCCAGACTTCAATTTTACCGCGAAATTAAGGTAGCCGCCAACACGGCCGCCACGCATTAATTCGCCTTCTTCTTTGTTTTTTAGGAAGCTAACCAGTCTACCGTAGTTTGATACTTTGTAGACAAAACGGTCTTCCCATTCTTCTTTGTGTAGGGTTTTCCAAACCTCTCCTCTGAAATTTTTAATCATAGGTTTTTGCTCTAAATTCATCTTCTTCATTACTCTCTATGCCTAAGGCATCATAGATATAACTGAAGGTAGACAACAGCTCCGGTTTGCCGTCAATTAAAGCTACGTCATGTTCAAAGTGAGCACTTGGTTTATTATCTGCGGTTAAAATAGTCCAGCCATCGGGAAGCTGTTTTATACGACGTGTACCTAAATTAGTCATAGGTTCTATCGCAACGACCATTCCTTCTACAAACTTTTTTCCTCGACCTCTTTTACCATAATTGGGCATTTCAGGGTCTTCATGCATTTCAGCGCCAAGGCCGTGGCCAACTAGCTCACGAACAACTCCGTAGCCATGGTCTTCAGTATATTTCTGAATGGCATAGCCAACATCACCGACACGATTGCCGGCTTTGAATTCTCTTATTCCTATATAAAGCGATTCCTTGGTAACTTTCAGTAGCTCTTGTGTTTCAGGGGCGATTTCTCCAACTGCGAAAGTATAAGCATGATCTCCGTAGAAACCATTTTTTAAGGCACCACAATCAATAGAAATAATATCACCTTCCTCAAGGGGTGTATCGTTAGGTATCCCGTGCACTACTTGTGCGTTAGGACTCATACATAATGAATTTGGGAAATCGTACATTCCTAGGAACCCCGGGTGGGCTCCATGATCTTTAATAAACTCTTCTGCCAGTTTATCTAACTGAAGGGTAGTAACCCCAGGCTTAACCTCTGGTGCTAACATACCAAGAGTTTTTGATACGATTTGTGCGCTTTCCCGCATTAATTCAATCTGTTCCCTTGTTTTAGGTATAATCATCAGTATTAATCTTTATAATCTACCGAAAAATCGGTTTTTTTTCTTTTTACTTGGTTTTGTTTTTTTGCTAGAATCGTCGCTAGAGAGCATCTGATAGATTTCCCCCCAGCCGAGCATGCCACCAATATTACGATCATCAATAAAGATGTCTGCCAAAATCTTGCGACTTATGCTTTCATCGTAATTTTCTTCAGGATAGCTTTTATTTATGGCATAAAATATAATACCATTTTTTTTACAAAAGTTTACGGCTTCATCTAAACGTGAGCCTTTACGGTAAGTCCATAGAATAAGGTTATGCCCATCATCTTGCAGCTTTTTCAATGTTTCAAAAGCAAACAACATAGGCTTACCTATATCTGGGTACTTATTTTCTACAATAGTACCATCAAAATCTATCGCTATTGTTAGTGTAGGGGACATAACGTTCAGCAAAATTAAATGAATAACAGCTAATTATCCGTTTTTAAATACTTATTTATTCGGCGTACGAATTGGCATATTCTTTTCCGCTAACAATTTTAGCGATGTCTTCTTCCAGACTCTCTTGAGCAAACTCTACAAATCTATTTACTTCTTTACCATTTTTATAAAAGATCATTGTAGGAACACGATTTAGATCTACTTCTGCTTCGTATTTCTCTGGTGTAGATTTGCTATAATCTACCGCAACTGCTTCAAGATTACTCATATCGTAATTCGCTTCATCCAAAATCTTAAAAAATCGAGGAGTTTCTCTTTTGCTATCACCGCACCAGGTACCCATAAAGATCTTTATTTCATAATCATTTATGTTCTCTTTGATGGTAGCCATTGCATCTTCTTTTGGAGAGAACTGCTTGTAGCGCGGCTCGAACCAGGAAGAATAGGGCTTTTGCATAAGATCTGTTTTCTCAAACTTACCAAGAAGCATACTCTGCTGAGGAGTAACGATCTCTTCTTTACTATCGCTATTCTTAGACGAACTATTTACTAAACTGCCGCACCCTAAAAGTACGGCAGCTAAAAATGGAATAAATTTTATCATTCTTTCTAATTTAATCTACGAGGGAATCTTGAGTCATTAATTCTGGCTTTTCTATTCCCATCAGTTTTAATATTGTAGGTGCGATATCACCCAATTTTCCGCTTTTGATTTCTTTAATATCTTTATCCAAAAGAATTAATGGAACCGGATTTGTAGTGTGAGCTGTATTTGGAGACCCATCTGCATTGATCATTGTTTCACTGTTACCATGATCTGCAATAACAATAACAGAGTAATCATTGTCCATAGCAGCCGTGCAAACATCCTTAGCACATTCATCTACAGTTTCGCAAGCTTTAACGGCAGCATCAAAAACGCCTGTGTGCCCAACCATGTCTGGATTTGCGAAATTTAAACAAATAAAATCAGCCGATTTTTTATTCAATTCAGGAATAATTTTATCTCTAATTTCATAAGCACTCATTTCTGGTTGCAAATCGTAAGTAGCTACTTTTGGAGAATTACACATAATTCTGCTTTCTCCTTTAAACGGCTCTTCACGGCCACCAGAGAAAAAGAATGTTACGTGTGGATATTTCTCAGTTTCAGCAATTCTAATTTGTTTTTTACCGACGTACTCTAAAACTTCTCCTAGTGTACTTTTAATGTTATCTTTTTTAAAGATCACATTGATATTTTCAAAACTGTCATCGTATTTTGTTAGTGTAACATAATAAAATGGCATTTTCTTCATTTCATACTCTGCAAAGTCATCCTGACTTAAAGCCTGAGTAAGCTGGCGTCCACGGTCTGTTCTAAAATTAAAGAAAATCACTACATCCTTTTCCTGTAATTTAGCAACAGGCGTGCCATCTTCTTTAGTAACTACGATAGGCTCTATAAATTCGTCACTAACATCGTTATCATAACTCTCTTGTATAGCCTGTACTGGATCCTGTGTTTCTTTACCTTCTCCTTTAACAATCAGGTCGTAAGCTTTTTCTACACGTTCCCAACGCTTATCACGATCCATCGCAAAATAACGTCCTATTATAGAAGCTAACTCTCCATTAGTTTTTTCTAAATGCTGTTGGATGTCTTCTACAAAACCTTTTCCTGAATGTGGATCTACATCACGCCCATCTGTAAATGCGTGAAGGTATTTTTTCTTTATCCCGTAGCTTTCTGCTGCAGTTAAAAGTCCTTTGATATGGTTAATATGTGAATGAACACCACCATCACTTAATAGCCCCATAAAGTGTATAGGCTTATCGTTTTTCTTCGCATATTCGAAAGCTTCACGTAAAGCAGGCTCCTCTATAAGAGATTCGTTTTTTACTGCCTGATTTATTTTTACAAGATCCTGGTATACTACACGACCAGCGCCCAAATTCATATGGCCAACTTCACTGTTACCCATTTGTCCTTCTGGCAAACCAACATTCATACCGTCGGTTCTAAGTTGTGCGTGAGGATATTTTTCTGAAATTTCGTCTATGAATGGAGTTTTGGCTTTTGCTACGGCAGAAACTTCTGCATTTTGAGTTTGTCCCCAACCGTCCAAAATCATTAATAATACCTTCTTATTCATTGTTTGGTGTAAATTTTTGATAAATATAAAAACAAAATAAATTTTTGATAAATGCTGTGACCTTAATGTTTTATTAAAGTTAAGCACTTTTTGAGGAATAAAATTGACAACTAAGAATAAATCTTTACGAAAACGATATAAAATCGCAAGTTTTTGATTTTAGAAATAAATATAGGGCTCAGTGATTTAAAATTTAACATTTCTTGGCGTAGCTTTTGCAATATTGTAGTGAAATCAACGTTAATATGATTCATTTATGTCTTTAATGAATCCAAGAGGCAAAGTGTTAAATATCAAATAATTATCTTATAAATTGTTAGGGTTTATTATTTTTTGTATGTTGGCAAAATATTTAGAAAAAATTAACAAACACACCTATATGACGAGAAGATTGATGGCTGTAGCGGTAATTTTAATGTTTTCAACCGCCTTTTCGGGTTCTACCCCAAGCACAGAAATTCATCTAACAAAAGATGAAAATTTATTAGCTGAATTAGATCATTTTGAAATTGAGAAGACAGAACTTTCTTTCGAAGAGAAAGTAGGAATGCTTTACGATACTTTTAAAGATAGAAATGAAAGTATGCCAAAGGTAGAGGCTTTTCAGAATGCAATGAAAGGTTACTATAAATTGGAAGATGAAGGGAGAGTTAAAAATAAATTACTTACCATTATAGATTTTGATCTTTCTTCTAAAAAGAAAAGATTCTGGGTTTTAGATATGAAAAATCAGGATGTGCTTTTTAATACTTACACAGCGCACGGCAAAAATTCTGGAATGGAGTTTGCCAAAAGTTTTTCTAACGCGGTAAACAGTCATAAAAGTAGTTTAGGTTTTTATGTTACTGGCGAAACTTATTATGGTAAAAACGGACTTTCTCTTTTTATAGATGGTATGGAAAAGAACTTCAACAGTAATGCTAGAAAGCGTTATGTTGTTATTCACGGGTCTGATTATGTGAATGAGAGTTTCGTTACCAGTAGAGGTAGAGCTGGTCGTAGTTACGGATGTCCTGCAGTACCAAGAGTTATTAGCAAGAAAATCATTAATACCATAAAAGGAAACTCTGTTGTTTTTATAAATAAAAGCTACGAAGATTACCTAGATGGTAGCTCTTATTTAAATAGTAAGAAGGCGTAAATAGAATAATCAAGTTTATAAAAAAAAAGCCTCAAGTTAAAAACTTGAGGCTTTTTTTATGCTCTAACATCAGCGTATTCTCGATTCCTGTCAAACATGACTTCAGTAAAAGGGCAGAGCGGATCAATTTTTAAATTATTCTCTCTAGCGAATGTAACGGCTTTTTCAACCAATTGACTGGCTATGCCTTGTCCTTCAAATTGTCTTTTTACTTCAGTATGATCTATGGTAATTATCTGTTCGTTTTTCTTGGTATAGGTTAATTCAGCAATAATACCTTTTTCACCTTCCATGTAAAACATGCCCATTCGATCATTCTCCTTATGTTTTATAGGATTTTCCATTGTTTTATTTCAAAATATCATCTACAATTCCGTACTCTAAAGATTCTTCAGCATCCATCCAGTAATCACGATTAAAATCTTTCATTACTTTTTCTACAGTCTGCCCACAGTTCTTCGCTAAAATTTCAGCACTTAATTCTTTAGTTTTTAAAATTTCTGTAGCCTGAATTTCTATATTCGAAGCTTGACCTCTTGCACCTCCAGATGGCTGGTGGATCATTACTTTAGCGCGTGGTTGTATAAAACGTCTACCTTTTTTACCAGCAGAAAGTAGTATAGATCCCATAGAAGCTGCAAGTCCTGTACAAATAGTAGATACAGGAGCTTCAATCGCCTGGATAGTATCATAAATCGCAAAACCGTCGGTAACATATCCACCCGGGCTATTGATATAAAGTTGAATTTCTTCTTTTCCTTCCAAATCAAGATAAAGCAAACGATCAATTACGTGCTTAGCAGATTTATCATCTACAGCACCCCACAAGAATATTTTACGTTCTTCTAAGAATTTTGCATCTATTTTATCCTGAATTTTTCCTGGCTTATCTTTCATTATGCTTTCTTTTCAAAAAATTATTATCACATAAAAATATGATTAATTTTGAAGAAAAATAAAATTTGGACCTTTCATTTAACAGGATTTTAAAAGACCAACTAGATTTAATTATTCCGCTTATCCAAGACCTTGCAAAAGATCCCATTCCTGCTGAAGTTTTAAAAGAACGTTTTGAGCAAATGTTGAAGCAAAACTATCAATGTTTCGGAATATTTATGGACAGCAAAATTATAGGAGTATTTGGTTTGTGGGAAATGACGAGACATTATGCCGGTAAAATTTACGAAGTAGATCACATTGTTATTGCTGAAGCACATCGAGGGCAGGGAATAGGTGAGAAGCTATTCTCTTTTATAGATGATCTTGCAAAGAAAAATAACGCAGCTACAGTTGAATTGAATACTTATGTAGAAAACTTCAAATCTCATAAGTTTTACATGAATCAAGGTTATGTAATTAGGGGGTATCATTTTCAGAAAAAATATTACTGAAAAATTTGGAGAAAACTATAAAACTAATTTATATTTGCAACCGCTTTAGGCGGGAGTAGCTCAGTTGGTAGAGCGTCAGCCTTCCAAGCTGAATGTCGCCGGTTCGAACCCGGTCTCCCGCTCTCAAAACCCTGCTGTATCAGACAGCAGGGTTTCTTATTTTAATTCTTATTGGCTTACTAGATAAGATTCTTTAAATACCGCGTAAAATTAAAAAAGCCGCGCATGATGCGTGGCTTTCTATATTTCCCAAAATGTTTTATATGGCCAAATTTGAGGAATGCTTGTCTTTAAAATTCTCGGCTTAGGGCAATGCTATTTCAAAGTATAAGAAGTGAACGCAAAAAATATGATGAAAGAAATAACAGCGATTACCCCAGCCGAAAATTAACCTATTAACTAACAACCAAAATCTTTTTCATAACGATTTGATCTGTAACAAACTTATTCTTTGATTGTTAGAAAGCGATTAATAACAGATTAAAATTGCATTAGAATTTAAGAAGTCGCGGGAAGCCTGATCTCTATGGACGTTCCGCTGGTTGTATTTGATGTAGCAATTAAGCTGCCTTTATGCATGTTAATCACGTTTCGGCTTAATGGTAATCCAATCCCGTAGCCATGAAAATTTTCGGTATTTCTTGCTCTAAAAAAGGGATCGAAAATATAAGGAAGATCGGCTTCAGGAATACCGATACCGTTGTCTTCAACTCTAATAATTACTTCTTGATCTGATGCTGAAAGCGCAAAAATCACCCTTTCATTCTTAGAATATTTACATGCATTCATTACCACATTAGAGATTGCTAAATGCAATAATTGGCTATTTCCATTAACTGAAAGTTTTTCAGGGTTTTCAGGTAACAAGTCAAAATCCAGATGAATCACAGCCTCTGGATAGATTTTTTCGACTGTTTCTTTTACATCTATAACCAGCTCATCAATGCGAAGTGGGCTAAGCGTTTGGGCTTTACCATCATAACCGGTTTGTGCTAAAAATAACAAAGCTTTGGTTTTTTTGTCAAGCTTACCAGCTTCTTCCAGAATCGTTTTTAAGGATAATATATATTCTTCTTTAGATCTTTCTTTGGCAAGGGTAACATCTGCTTCGCCAATAATAGACGTTAAAGGAGTATTTAACTCGTGAGAGGCGTTACTAATAAAATTCTTTTGGGTTTCAAATGAAGTTTCTAATCTATTCAACATATTATTGAAGGTAGCGGTAAGGCTTCTCAGCTCTTCATTGTCTTCGGTCTCTTTTAGTCTAAAATTTAAATTTTCAGTACTAATTTTTTTCATATCACCAATGATAGTCTGTATTGGCAGTAAAACCCGTCTTGAAAAAAACCATGCAATAAATACAATTATTAAGATTGAAATTAATAATGCAATTAAAAGTAGGTTTCTCAGGTAAACGATATGATGCGTATTGTAGTAATTTTCAGCAGAAACAATAACGAGGTAATCTTTACCGCGATTGTGATATTTTATTCCCGAATAAAATGTATTCTTTTCTTTATAATATGCCCTTTCTTGAGAATCGATATCTTCTAAAAAAGATTTAGAAAGGCTTAAATTAGATTTGGTGTGGATATCGAACTTTTGAAGATCGATAATAGTAATTTTTTCGTTAGGTAATTCTTCCAGGAAATCCTGCCGAATTTCTTTAACAGCATTAATATCCTGATCGTCTTCTAATTCGATCTTCGCCATAGTGATGGCTCTAATTTCTAGTCGCTTATAAAAATCGGTGTAAGAGTAATCACTAATAGAAAAGTAAATGAATCCGCTAAATACTAGAATATAAGCTAGAAAAATAGAGGTAAGAAAAAGAATAATTTTATTCTGTGTCTTCATCGTCTTCCTTTAAAACATATCCCATACCAATAATGGTATGTATTAGTCTGGCGTTATCATCTTTCTCAAGCTTTTTACGCAAATAATTTACGTAAACATCGACGACATTGGTGCCAATATCGTAGTTTACACCCCAAACATTTTCCAGTAGTTCGGTACGAGAAATAACCCTTCCCGGGGCTTTTAAAAAAGCTAGTAGTAGTTTGTATTCTGTAGTTGTTAGTGCAATCTTTTTCCCATTTCTTGTAACAGTTTTAGAGGTGTCGTTTAGCTTGATATCAGCAAATCTAAAGCTGTCGTCGGGTGTTGCCGCATTAAAGTTCTTAGATCGTCTTAAAAGACTTTTTACTCTCGCAGTAAGTTCAATAAATTTAAAAGGCTTGGCTAGATAATCATCTGCCCCGCTGTCTAAGCCAATAGCGATATTTTCAGAGCTTCCTAATGCGGTTAGAAATAGAATAGGGACTTGGTTGTTTTCCTCACGAACGGCTTTGCAAATTTCCATACCGTTCATTTCAGGTAACATGATATCCAGGATAAGAAGATCGAAATTATTAGAAGTTGCCATCTGATAGCCTTCTTTGCCATTTAGGGCAATGCTCATTTCGAAACCTTCTTCAGAAAGTCCTTTATTAATAAAAGAACAAACTTTCGCATCGTCTTCTACAAGTAATATTTTAGCGTTTTTAGTATCCATAGCATTTCATCGGAAGTCTAAAATAATAAGAAATTCTTCAACTAAGTAGAAAAATAGGAACAATAAAAAAGCGGCCAAAATTAGCCGCTTTTTCTATAAATTAAAGAGATTTATATGATTAGCCATTCATGCTAATAAGAAACTCTTCATTGTTATTAGTTTGTTTAATTTTTTGCTGAATAAATTCCATAGCTTCTACAGGATTCATATCGGCAAGATATTTACGCATTATCCACATACGCTGGATGGTGTTTTCATCTAATAAAAGATCATCACGACGCGTGCTGGAAGAAATAAGATCGATTGCAGGGAATACTCGTCTATTAGAAATTCTACGATCTAATTGAAGTTCCATGTTACCGGTTCCTTTAAATTCTTCAAAGATAACCTCGTCCATCTTAGATCCTGTATCTGTAAGCGCTGTTGCGATTATAGATAAAGAACCACCGCCTTCAATATTACGAGCGGCACCAAAGAAACGCTTAGGTTTGTGTAGTGCATTGGCATCTACACCACCACTTAAAACTTTACCACTAGCTGGCTGTACAGTGTTGTAAGCTCTGGCAAGACGTGTAATAGAATCTAATAAAATCACTACATCGTGACCACATTCTACAAGACGTTTTGCTTTTTCTAGCACGATATTGGCTACCCGAACATGTTCGTGCGCTTCCTTATCAAAAGTAGAGGCAACGACTTCACCCTGTACATTACGTTGCATATCGGTAACTTCCTCAGGACGTTCGTCGATTAACAGTACAATTTGATACACTTCAGGATGGTTGGCAGCAATAGCATTTGCAATATCCTTTAGTAACATCGTTTTACCAGTTTTTGGTTGGGAAACGATCATACCACGTTGTCCTTTACCAATAGGAGCAAACATATCCATCACTCTGGTTGAAATAGAACTTTGCTTATCAGCAAGGTTAAATTTCTCCTTTGGGAAAAGCGGCGTAAGATGCTCAAAAGAAACGCGATCTCTCACTACTTGAGGATCTAGGCCATTAATTTTACTGATTTTTATTAAAGGGAAATACTTTTCTCCCTCTTTTGGAGGTCTAATTTGCCCTAAAACGGTATCACCTGTTTTTAATCCGAATAAACGAATTTGTGACTGCGATACATAAATATCATCTGGAGAAGTAAGGTAGTTGTAATCTGAAGATCTTAAGAAACCGTAGTTATCCTGCATGATGTCCAGTACACCTTCACTTTCGATAATCGCATCAAACTCATAATCTGGCTGGCGGTAGCGGTTGCGATTGTCGCGATTACCACTGCCTTTATGATTATTGTTGTTATCGTTATTGCGATTATCTTTTTTATTGTTGTTAGGAGTGTTGCGAGGTTCCTTGCGATTGTTATTTCCGCGGTTATTATTCTTCGCAGAATTATTATCGTCGCTTTTAGGTGAAACCTGCTCCTTTTCTTTCTCTTTTCTCTTAACCTTATTCGGCTGCTTAGCTGCAGCAGGCTGAGGTTTATCTGTGTTTTCTTTCTTGGTAGTTTCTTCCTTTTTTTCTGAAGGTGTTACTTCAGCCTTTTTAGGTCTACCAGGTTTCTTTTCACTACCAATCTTTTTTCTTGGTCTTTTTGGCTTATCCTCGGTTTTTTTCTCTTCGGCCTTTTCTTCTTGTAGCGCTTCTTGAGTTTTCTTTGGGTTAGCAGCCTGGTAATCTAGAATTTGGTACACTAGATCTAATTTTTTAAGACTTCTAAACTTTGGAACGTTTAGGGATTTGGCAATCTCCTGAAGCTCAGGTAGCTTTTTAGCTTTTAAATCAGAAATTTCAAACATGAATAGTCAAGAATAAATTTTGTTTGGATTGAATGATAAACTTCTCTTGGAAGAATAGAATTTTTTTGGAGTCATAAGTAACCTGTAAAGAACTGGTTACGAAATGTGAATGCAATTATACAACTTTATTTACAAAATTATCTGTTTTTTCTGAAAACTTTATTTTATTTTTGTCGCCAGATTGAAGAGAAAATGCTACAACGTATACAGACAATTTATTTACTAATCGCAGCTATAGTCAGCCTTGGGCTTATTTTTTTATTCGCTTTATGGCAAACTGCTGAAGGTAGCCCAGTTTACGCTCAGGATCAAATAACCGTATTTATTATGTTTATTGCATCCGGATTATTATCTTTGGTGAGTATTTTTATGTTCAAAAATAGAAAGCTTCAATTTGTGTTGGGGCGTATCAATATATTATTAAACTTTATTTTACTAGGAGTGTTTGTTTATTGGTCACTAAGCTTACCCGGAGAAATGAATATTTCTGAGAAGGGTATTGGGATGTTTCTTCCTATCATTTCTATCGTTTTTCTAGTTCTGGCGAATAAAGCCATTAAAAAGGACGAAGATCTTGTAAAATCTGTAGATCGATTACGATAAGCCTATAATCTTAGTAGTATTAGTGCGTTGAAAACCCGAAGTGAAGACTTCGGGTTTTTTTATTTTCAATTTTTTAATGACAACCAGTTTTTGCTGAAGCTCGAGCTAAGATTAGACATTTTAACGGCCTATTTTTTTACGTTATCCCTGAACACTGCAAACTGAAGCTGCCAACTGCATGCTAGACTGAGCCTTATTTCGATGCCAACTCAATAACTTCCAGATCTTTAATTTCTTTGCCATCGATGGTAAATCTAAGCATGGTCCGTTGTTTATGCCATCCATGTTTGCCTGCTGCGCCAGGATTCATATGTACTAATCCCAGATCTTTGTCCATCATCACTTTTAAGATATGAGAATGACCGCAAATAAATAATTTAGGAGGATTTTGCCGAATCTCATCTCTAACTGCAGGATTATATTTCTTGGGGTAGCCGCCAATATGCGTCATCCAGACATCAACATCCTCGCACATCCAACGTTGATGCAATGGAAATTCTTTTCTAATTTCAGCGTTATCGATATTGCCATAAACGCCAATAAGTGGCTTGCCAGTAGCCTGCAGTTTATCGGTCACATCTAAATCTCCAATATCACCCGCATGCCAAATTTCGTCGGCTTGTTCAGCGTAATGAAGAATTCTGTCGTCAATATAACTATGGTTATCGCTTAATAATAAAATCTTTTTCAAAATAGCTCTTTTTTGAGGGGTTAAAGCTTTTGCTTAAGTACAATTTAGCAGAATAAATACCTTATCTTTGTACGCTGCAAATTTAGAAAATTCAGTTTAGCTTTGAGGTATTTTATAGATTTAGCCTATTTGGGTTCTGCGTATCACGGTTGGCAGATTCAACCAGATGCTATAAGTGTACAGCAGGTCATTCAGCAGGCACTTTCTAGAATACTTCAGCAGAATATAGAAGTAGTAGGAGCGGGGAGAACCGATGCCGGTGTACATGCTACGCAATTATATGCTCATTTTGATAGTGAAGTTCTATTAAATGAAGAAACACTTCAATTTAAACTGAATTCTTTTTTGCCTAAGGACATTTCTATTCAGCAACTATTTAAAGTTCAGCCACAGGCGCATGCCAGATTTGATGCGTCTAGCCGAAGTTATGAATATCATATTGTAAATTCTAAGGATCCTTTTAAAATCGATCTCGCTTATTACCTTTTGAAGCGACCAGATGTTAAAAAGATGAATCGAGCAGCGGCAATGTTGAAAGATTACACTAATTTTAAGTGCTTTTCGAAAAGCCGAACCGATGTAAAAACCTATAATTGCACTATTGCTGAAGCTTTTTGGGAACAAACTGAAAACGAGCTAATATTTCACATCACCGCAGATCGTTTTTTAAGAAACATGGTAAGAGCGATTGTTGGAACATTATTAGAAATCGGATATGATAAAAATTCAGTTGAATTTTTGAAAGAAATCCTTAAAAGTGAAGACAGAAGTATGGCTGGATCTTCGGTTCCTGCCCATGGTTTATATTTAACCAAAATAGAATACCCTAAAACAGCACTTTTTGATGGCCTCTAAAACCGGAAATGCATTTGATTTTGATCTTTTTAAGCGCTTGCTTAAATATACCAATCCCTACAAACTAACTTTTTATTTTGTAGCAATAACCGCGATATTATTATCGTTTTTTGCCGTTGCAAGACCCTATTTGTTGCAGGTGACGATCGATGATTCTATCACACCAAAGGATAACGGGAATTTAATTTTCTACGTTTCTTTGATGATTGGGTTTTTAATTCTGGAGGTAACATCTCAATTTTTCTTTATCTATTTTGCGAATTTACTAGGACAAAATGTAGTTAGAGATCTACGTGTGAATTTGTTTAAACACATGCTTCAGTTTAAGATGAAGTATTACGACAAATCTGCCGTTGGTCGTCTGGTAACTCGTGCTGTAAGTGATATCGAAACAATTTCCAGTATTTTTAGTCAGGGGTTATTTATGATCATTAGTGATTTACTAAAAATGATCGTCGTTCTTGGGTTTATGTTTTATAAAAGCTGGCAATTAACACTGTTGGTAATTACCGTTTTACCTTTTATTATCTATGCTACTCGGGTTTTTCAAAAGAAAATGAAAATTGCCTTTGAAGAAGTACGTACACAAGTGGCTAACCTAAACACCTTTGTTCAGGAACGAATCACAGGGATGAAGATTGTGCAACTTTTTAATCGTGAAAAAGCAGAATATGAGAATTTTAAAGAAATAAATAATAAGCATCGCAAAGCCTGGGTGACTACGGTTTGGTATAATTCTATATTTTTTCCAATTGCAGAAATGTCTACTTCTATAACCGTTGGTCTGATTGTGTGGTTTGGTGGATTGCAAGCGGTTAATGATAATCCAAATATCACATTGGGGGTTATTATCGCTTTTATCGAATTATCACAGATGCTATTTAGACCCTTACGCCAAATTGCAGATAAGTTTAATACATTACAAATGGGAATGGTTGCTGCAAATCGCGTATTTGGAATTTTAGATACAGATTCTACAATTTCAGATAATGGTACAAAAGAGCTTCATTCTATTAAAGGAGAAATCGAATTCAAAAATGTTCGTTTTAGTTATGTGGAAGAAGAAGAAGTTTTGCGCGGTGTAAACTTTAAGGCAAATACTGGAGAAACAGTTGCGATTGTGGGAGCCACCGGAGCTGGGAAATCTACTGTTATAAATTTACTGAATCGTTTTTACGAAATTGATAGCGGTACAATTTTAGTGGATGGTATCGATATCAAAGATGTTACTTTAAAATCTTTAAGATCTGAAATTGCAGTAGTGCTTCAGAATGTATTTTTGTTTGCAGATACCATCATGCATAATATCAAACTTGATAATCCAGACATTACCGAAGAAGATGTTATTACTGCAGCAAAGCAAATTGGTATTCATGATTTTATAAGTAGTTTGCCAAACGGCTATAACTATAATGTAAAAGAGCGCGGTGCGATGTTAAGTTCTGGGCAACGCCAGTTAATTTCGTTTTTACGAGCTTACGTAAGTAATCCTAGTATTTTGGTTTTAGATGAAGCGACCTCTTCAGTAGATACGTATAGTGAGCAGCTTATCCAAGACGCTACAGATAAAATTACAAAAGGTCGAACTTCGATTGTGATTGCCCACCGATTGGCAACCATTAAGAAAGCTGATAAAATTATGGTAATGGATAGTGGAGAGATCGTAGAAATGGGAACTCACGACGAGTTATTGCTAAAAGACGACGGTCATTATCGTAAGTTGTACGAAGTACAGTTTATGGCAGAAGAGCCTTTACAATAAATCTTCTATATCCTACGTTAGTTTTTTTGCATTAAACATCTTCCGAATTATAGAAATCACGTATGCAATATTGTTCCATTAAGGAAAAAGCACTAAATAAGACGAGGTTTATTCCTTTTTTAGCGATTTTATTTCTGAATTTTTCGCCACTTACTTCATTTTCTCAAGGCACTATAGTTTTAGATAAAATCGAAGAATTTAGATATATCGATGCAAGAAAAAACCTGCTTCGAATCGAACTGAAAGCCAAAGATTTTGAGGCTGATTGGGATCATTTCTTAAGAGTTGAAAATATAGGAACGGTAAAAGACGATACAGGGACGATCTTATCTCCTCACGAAAATTATCCTTACAAGGGCCAATGGAGCGGCAATAGTTTGTTCAAATTAAATTTTTTCGCACCCAGTAGAGAGGCCACGAAGTTGACTGAGATTTCTACAGTGGTTTCTTATTTTACTATTTCTGAAGAGAAAAAATCACTGCTTCAAATTAATAATATTACCAATAAAAAAGACACCGATCTTTTATCGAAACTTGATGTAGATACAAAGCTGATTTTGATCGATTTTCAGAAGCTGAAGACTTTAAAAGATCAACCTGGGTTTGAGGATTATATTAAGGAACTTTATAAAGAAGTCGGTATTGGTGATTCATTAGAAGAGGCGCGAAAATTTGTGGATCAGTTGTTTTACTTTTCTTACGATGAGGTTGGTAGGCAATTATTCTTTTATAAGAAAGATCCCGAGGATAAAATTTTTAAGTTGAATGTATATAACGCAGAAGGCGAAAAAATAAATACAGGATATTCGTACACGGGAGAGAAGATTGTACTTCATCTATCAGAAAAAGTGACCTCAGAATGTCGACTTGAAGTGAAATATGAGCATCCCGATGCGATTGAAGAGATCAAATTAGAATTAAAAAATATACCGCTTCCTTAAGGCATTTGTAATGAAAAAAATAATATTCTTTTTACTCTTAATTACGAGCCAGTTTCCTCAAGAAATTATAGCGCAGGAATTTCAAATATTTCTATTCAATATTAAAGAAAATCGTTCTATAGTGTTCAATGATCAAACTCCAATAGGCGGCTGGCGAGAACCCAAAAATCAGATTAAATTATCAACTAGCTTAAATGGCTTACAGCTAGATAAGGATCATCTGGTGAAAATAAATGATTTAAAAGTTGTTGAAGATCAGGGAAATGTGGTGAGAGAAATGGAATCTTCAAAAGAGAGGAAGTATACCACTAGCAAATTGCAAGAAATTGTATTGGAAGCGCCTAAGCGGAAAGCAAAATCTTTAACTCTTAGTGGAGAAGTATTATATTTTAATCCAGATACGTCTAATAATGGTTTTATAGTTATTACTAATTTTTTAGACCGGAAAGGAGAAAATCTATTCGATAATCAAGGTAATGAAGCTGAATTAATCGCCTTGACTACAGCACAGATTTTAGAAGCCTACGATAAACTTGATAAAAACTTTCTAAAGCAATTAAACGAGCCACAAGAGGAATTGAGTAGAGAAGAAAAGCAAGAAATAGAAATTACACGCGGAATTTTAGGATCGATGATTAGGAAGACGAAAGCGAATCCTGAAACCATCTTAAGTTTTAAAACGAACAAGAAACCGGAAGATTTTTATAGTATCGAAGTTTTTACTGAAGATAAGAAACTTATATCTACAGGTTTTACCTATGTTGAAGGTTTGTATCAAGTTACCTTAAGTGAAAAACTTTCTGAAAATAGTTTTATTGAAATTAAAATGGATAATGAAGATGCCGTTAAAAAGATCGATTTTAGGTTGGAAGATATTCTATTACCGTAATGTAGCTTTCATTTTATAGTTCTCAGCCATCAGCGTTTGAAATTCAAGATTTAAAAACTAAAGCAAAATTTCTTCATTTTCAGTTATCGCCTTCAGTATTCCTGACCTCTGCTTTTGATACTTGAATTTAGACTTCTCAATTCCCAATGATTTTCAACTTAAAATCAGCATTCAGAATTTTTCCAATCTAATTTTTTTCAGAATATAAAAGAGAAAATCTTACCTCAAATCTTCTTTTAATCGCTCTCTAAGTTCGTCGTTACTTTCAAACATGGTGAATTCTCCGTCACGGATATAAGAGATTTGTCCGGTTTCTTCGCTAACTACTAAAGCAAGTGCATCGGTCTTTTCTGTAATTCCTACAGCCGCACGGTGACGCAGACCAAAACGGAGTGGGATAGAGCGGTCGTTCGAAACCGGTAGGATTACACGAGTAGCAGTGACTTTATTTTCCTCTATAACCATCGCACCATCATGAAGCGGACTATTTTTAAAGAAAATCGACTCGATAATAGGTTGGTTCAATTCGATATTCATCTCGTCTCCGCTATTCTTTACAAAATCTAGTTTGTTACTTCTTTTAATTACGATTAAGGCTCCTGTTTTACTGCGTCCCATCGTTTCGCAAGCATCGACTACGATGTCTACTTTGGTAGCGCTATCATCAGAGTCATCATTACGTGTAAACTTAAGACTTCTAAAAAACCGACCATTTTTAGTAATATTAGCAGAGCCGATCATGAGTAAGAATTTTCTAATTTCCTGCTGAAAAACAACAATTAGAGCAAACATTCCAACTCCTACAAATTGATCTAGCACGCTACTTAAAAGCTCCATTTGGAGTAATTGAGTAAGTCGCCACACCAGATAAATAATCACGATACCAATAAAAATATTTACCGCTACCGTTCCTCTTACCAGTTTATAAACATAGTAGAGTAACATGGCGATAAGTAAAATATCGAGAATATCCAGAAAACGAATACTTAATATATCCAAATTGCGAGGTTTTATGTAAAAATAGAAAATTAAAGATTATTTGTTGAAATGTGCTACTAATTTTATGCATTCCATTGCTTCTTTAACATCATGAACCCTAAGAATAGAAGCTCCTTTAGTTAGCGCTAATGTATTTAAAATACTTGTGCCGTTAAGTGCTTCAGTAGGTTGGATATCTAATGTTTTATGAATCATTGTTTTTCTTGAAATTCCGATTAAAAGCGGAAGATCAAATGGCGTAAAAAGATCAGATTTTTTCAGCAATTCAAAATTTTGATCTATAGTTTTAGCAAATCCGAAACCAGGATCTAATATAAGATCGTTAATTTCTAAAGCCCTTGCCTGTTTAATTTTTTCTGAAAAATAAAAAGTTATGTCGGTTACTAAATCTTCATAATCGGTTAATTGCTTCATGGTTTTTGGCGTACCACGCATATGCATCATAATATACGGAACCTGATATTGGGCAATTACGTGCATCATTTTATCATCTAAATTTCCGGCAGCAATGTCGTTGATGATTGCAGCACCGCTTTCGATAGCTTCCGCAGCTACTTTGCTTCTAAAAGTATCTACAGAAATTAAAATTTCAGGAAAATGTTTTATTAATACTTCAATCGCAGGTATTACTCTCTGTAATTCTTCAGTTTCTGAAACATCATTAGCATCTGGCCTGCTACTATAGCCGCCAATATCGATAAAAGTGGCGCCCTGCCTCAGCATAATTTCGGCTTTCCTCAGCAATTCAGTTTCGTTCTGCGTTCTGCTATTTTCAAAAAAAGAATCGGGTGTAGTATTTAATATTCCCATTACTTTGGGAGTAGAAAGGTCGATAAGCTTGCCTTTGCAATTGATCGTCATGCAATTAGAATTTTAAGATTTGGAGTGTTTTAAAATAATTTTGACCAGTTGGAATATTTGCCCGAAATTTACGCAAATTACCACGGTTTTATGCAAGATACCTCGAAACAATACGATGCGGTGATCGAAATTTGTCGCAGTTTGTTTACCCAGAAAATGAAAGATTACGGTTGCGCTTGGCGAATTTTAAGATTACCGTCGTTAACCGATCAAATCTTTATTAAAGCACAGCGAATAAGAAAACTTCAGGAAAATGAGGTAAGAAAAGTAGATGAAGATGAGAAATCTGAATTTATTGGAATTATCAATTATTCCATTATGGCGCTTATTCAGTTAGAAAAAGGTATTGCAGATCAGCCGGATTTAGCGGCCGAAGAAGCTACAAAGCTTTACGATGAAAAAATAAAGGCTACCAAAGAGTTAATGATGGATAAAAATCACGATTATGGTGAAGCCTGGCGTGATATGCGAATTAGTTCGCTAACGGATTTAATTCTTCAGAAATTATTACGCGTAAAACAAATTGAAGATAATAAAGGGAAAACCTTAGTAAGTGAAGGCATCGATGCCAATTATCAGGATATGATTAATTATTCGGTATTTGCCATGATTCATTTTGCGGAAGCTGAAGAAAAATAATCTCGAAAAACCACCAATATTAAGATGAAGTTATTAGTGAAATTTGCCCGGATCTTTGTTGGGATACTTTTTATATTTTCAGGATTTATAAAGCTGAATGATCCTATTGGCTTCTCTTTTAAACTTCAGGAATATTTTTCACCAGAAGTTTTGGGGCTTGATTTTCTTTCACCTTTTGCATTAGTAATCGCCATTTTGATTTGCATTTTTGAGCTGGTATTAGGAATAATGCTGCTTATAGGCTATTTGCCAAAATTCACGGTATGGAGCTTACTTTTAATGATCATTTTCTTTACGTTTCTAACTTTTTATTCGGCTTATTTCAATAAAGTGACCGATTGTGGATGTTTTGGAGATGCAATTCCGCTCACCCCCTGGCAAAGTTTTACGAAAGATGTTATTCTACTGGTTTTCATTTTAATATTGTTCTTTAATAAGAAAATGATAAATCCGGTTTTTGTTCCTGCAAGTCATCGTTGGATCATTTTCTTAAGTTATATGCTTTGTTTTTTATATACGTATTACGTCTTAATGCATTTGCCGGTGTTCGATTTTAGACCTTATAAAGTAGGGAATAATATACCAGAGCTTCGTGATGTTCCAGAAGATGCTGCTAGCGATGTTTTTGAATATCACTGGAAATTTAATGTAAACGGAGAAGAAGAAATTGTAGTAACCAACGGTAATTATCCGCAGCACGAAGGTGAGTTTATAGAAGTAAATACTGAAATGATCGAGGAAGGCTACGAGCCGCCAATTCACGATTTTCAGATTCTGGATGATGGAGAAGATATTACCGATGAAATTCTTGCAGCAGAAAAAGTTTTATTAATTGTAGCTTACGATCTAAGCCTTACTGAAAAAGAAGGATATAAAAATATCGAGATTTTAGAATCTGAAGCGAATAAAAAGGGTTATAAAGTTGTAGGGCTAACAGCTTCAGGAGATGCGCTTAAATCTCAGATAAAAGAACAATTCAATCTTGATTTTCCTTTTTATCAAACCGATGCTACTGCACTTAAAACAGTAGTAAGGGCTAATCCCGGAATATTGATTTTACAACACGGTACAATTACACAAAAAAAGCACTGGTCTGATGCTTCAGCTATAAAATTATAATCAATTTCTAAAAAGTCTTAGAAGAATGATAAAAAGCTATAAATGCCTTTCGTCTAACGGAAGTTTGTGTGATTGAATCGGTATATTTGTAGAAATCAGCTTAAAATTAAATAATTTAGAACATTACATTATGAGAAAAAATATCGTAGCCGGAAACTGGAAAATGAATAACGACCTCGCACAAACCCAGGAAATTATTGCAGATCTTAAAAAGCAAATGTCTGGTGAGCCAGCAGCAACAGTAATGGTAGCGCCAACTTATACCAACTTATATCCTGCATTCGAAGCTTTAAAAGACACACCTGTTATCGTTGCCGCACAAAATATGCATCAGGAAGCTAACGGTGCTTTTACTGGAGAAATTTCTGCAGCGATGCTTAAAAGTGTAGGAGTAGAGACCGTAATTTTAGGACACAGTGAACGACGCGCTCAGTTTAAAGAAAGCAACGAGCTTTTAGCAAAAAAAGTAGATGTAGCTTTAGAAAACGAGATGACGGTTATCTTTTGTTTTGGTGAAGAATTAGAAGATCGTAAAGCAGAAAAGCATTTTGATTTAGTTGAAAGTCAGCTTAAAGAAAGTTTATACCATCTTTCTAAAGAGAGCTGGAAAAATATTATCCTTGCCTACGAACCGGTTTGGGCTATTGGTACGGGAGAAACTGCATCGCCAGAGCAAGCTCAGGAAATGCATGCATTTATTAGAAAAAGTGTGGCAGATAAATTTGGTAGCGAAATTGCCGATGAGGTTTCTATCCTTTACGGAGGCAGTTGTAAGCCTGGAAATGCTAAAGAAATCTTCGCAAATGAAGATGTAGATGGTGGGTTAATAGGTGGAGCTAGCCTTAAGGCAGAAGACTTTTTAGCAATCGTGAACTCATTTTAAGAATGGCATCAAATTATCTCGAATTTCAGTTTAAAATAAATCCACCAGTACCTGCTTCAGAAATATTAATTGCTGAATTAGGGTCTTTGGAATTTGAAAGTTTTGTAGAAAATGAAGATGGCGTTACAGCTTATATTCTGAAAGAAGAATTTCAGGAAGATATGCTGGCTGAAGTTCAGATATTAGATTCCGAGGAATTTGAAATCTCCTATTCTTCTTCTGAAATCCAACAGGTGAATTGGAATGAAGAATGGGAGAAAAATTTTCAACCCATTGTGGTTGATGATATTTGTAGCGTACGCGCACCGTTTCATCCAAAACCAGAAACTGAATTCGATATTGTAATCGAACCAAAAATGAGTTTTGGGACGGGACATCATGCTACTACGCATATGATGATTCAGTTTATCTTAAAGAATAGCTGGAAAGGCAAATCAGTCTTAGATATGGGCTGTGGAACTGGTGTTCTTGCGATTCTTAGTGCACAAAAAGGAGCAACTCCGGTAGAAGCTATAGATATCGATAACTGGTGCTACTTAAACACGCTTGAAAATATTGAACGTAATAATGTTCCTAACATTAAAGTTAAAGAAGGAGGAGCAGAACTATTAGGTGACAATAAATATGATGCTATAATAGCGAATATTAACCGAAACATTTTGCTGAATGATATGTCCAAATACGCTTCAGTTTTAAAATCTGGTGGAGATTTGTATCTCAGTGGATTTTATAAAGAAGACATTCCTATTATCCGGGAAGCTTGTGAAAAACTTGAATTGAAATTCCAGGAAAATCTGGAAAAAGACAAGTGGGTAGCAGTAAAGTTTTCGAAGTGAGCGTATTAAAGATAGAATTTGTATTTTTGTAGTGTTTGAATAAAATTTTTATCCCCATGAGTACTCAAGAAGAAGTTTTAGAAAAGGTTGAAACCAAAGTAGATAAAGAGAACGAGATCGTCTTATTTAATGATGATTATAATACATTTGATCACGTAATTGAAACCTTAATTTACGCTTGCGATCATACTCCAGAGCAGGCAGAGCAATGCTCTATTTTGGTGCACTACAAAGGCAAGTGTACCGTTAAAACCGGCGCTTTTGAAGATTTAAGACCTAGATGTTCTAAGTTATTAGATGCAGGTTTGAGCGCAGAAATTGTTTAAGATTAATTTCTTCGGAAAAAATATTAAAAAAACTTTTCACAATTTAAAATTAATAATATATTTGCACCCGCTTAGCGCTGTAGAGGGTTAAGCAAATATTTAAGGCCTCGTGGCGCAACTGAATAGCGCATCTGATTACGGCTCAGAAGGTTGCAGGTTTGAATCCTGCCGAGGTCACTTTTAAAGAAGATAGAAAGAACTAAAACCCTGTAAACGATATGATTTACAGGGTTTTATGTTTTTAGAGGGTTTTATTTGTGAGCGATTTATTACCTTTAATAGTTCACAGATCGTCAACATAATTTTATTCTGTCAACATGTTGACACTTTGATTACCAGTGACTTAAAATTTGTTAATTTGACTTTCGTCTTTACTGAGTATTAACTTAAAGACGACAACTATGCGTAGTCCAAAAACTTTTTCAATTTTATTCTGGGTGTACTCCTCCAGAGTAAAAAACAATCTAACCAATCTTTATGTACGAATTTCCCTGAATAACAAGCGGGTTAACGTGAGCTTAAAATCGAAAATTCCATATGACTTATGGGATGCCTCAGCCCAACGGCTAAATGGTAATTCGAGACTAGCCAAAGAATTGAATCAATTAATAGATGAGACCCGAACAAAAATTTTCCAGAACTATCAGGATTTGCGATTCCAGAATAAAGAGGTGACAGCAGAACTTTTAAAAGCCAATTTTTTAGGAGAAGGTCCAAAAGACAAGTCATTGCTTGATATTTTAGAATATCATGGTCAAAAGATTAAAGGAACCCTTGCGAAGGGATCAATTCGTAATTTTAAGGTTACCGAGAACTATATTCATCGGTTTTTAAGAGAGGAGCTTAAAACGAATTCTATTTATCTCAGTGAGCTTAATTATAAGTTCATCAATGATTTTGCAAATTTTCTTTTCACCTATTGGCCAAAGGGGCATGTCAATGCTATGAGTCATAATACAGTAATGAAGCATATACAGCGCTTACGAAAAATAGTTACCTTAGCATTTCATTTGGAATGGGTAGACAAAGATCCTTTTATCCGTTGGAAGCCCACTTTTGAAAAAAAAGAGCGGGATTTTCTAAACCCGAATGAACTTAAAGTTATTGAGGATTTCAATTTTTGTAATGAGCGATTGGATAGAGTAAGGGATTTATTTGTGTTTAGTTGCTATACCGGAATTAGTTTTTCAGATATCAATAATTTGACTAGGGATAATATTATGATAGGTTTAGATGGTCGGAAATGGATATTTACCTTTAGAAATAAAACAAAGACCAAAGTCAAAATTCCGTTACTGCATAAAGCATTAATGGTTATTGAGAAATATGAGGATCATCCAATGGTTCAGATTACTGAGAGTCTTTTGCCTGTTATTACCAATGTAAAAGTGAATCTGTATCTTAAAGAAGTCGCAGAAATTTGTGATATAAAAAAGAATCTTACTTTTCATATGGCTCGACATACTTTTGCCACCACAGTAACACTGGCAAATGGTGTTCCTATAGAAACAGTTTCCAAACTATTAGGACATACTAAGATTGCAACCACTCAAATTTATGCCAGAGTCTTAGAGGATAAGTTGAGTAAGGATATGTCTGATCTTAGTAAGAAATTACGGGGAATATAAATTGGATAAAACTTCCATACAAAAAGGATAGTTATAAGAAGCTATCCTTTTCGTTGATTTAAATTTCGATGTAAGCTAGCATAATCTTCTATTGATATGACAAAAACACTAAGTAAACTATTATAAAAAATCTAAAGTCTCTTTTTCAGCAATACCTTCCTGCTCCCATTTAACTCCTGCAATTCCAATTGCAATTTCTCCTTACTTCCTAATACAAATTTGGGCAGCACATACACCAAGGGTACCGATTGGCTGTTATAGATCTTCGAAGGCATTTTGTAGGCATAGATTGGTTTCATTTCCAGTTTTTGAAAGGATGATTTTCTTTTTTTGTTGCCACTAACGCGGTATACCTTCAGAAAATCTATTTCGAACGTGATTCCCGAAGTATTGGTAAGTTCCATTACCAGATAGGTTTCTGATGCATTGTAGGCGATCCGTTGTAACTGAAGCTTGATGCCTCTCTTACGTTTGGTCTTGGACTGTTTTTTTCCTGATTTCATCAGATACTCTGAAAACCGCTGAAAATATTCCTGTCGCTTTTCCAAACCATCCTTTTTTTCTTTTGAAAGCTTGAGGATCACTTTGGCCGGGATTTCCGTTCCAATATTTTCGTCTGTGGAAATAAAATAATTCAGTTTGGAAAGTTCTTTGGTATATTTCAGCATATATGAGTAGACTTTCCCATCATCGGTGACCACCAAAAGGTTACTTTCTTCTCCGGATTGAGCCTGTAATAAACCAAAATACTGCTGCTTTTCGCGGTTATAGGTAAACACGAAATGAGATGCTCCTGTTATGCCCTGTCGGATAGCACTGGGGAAAAACAAGGCTACGTTCTTCTTATCATTCGCATATAAGGTATCTAACGCCTTTTGGGCATTGACTGGACTTATCAAAGCCAGTAATAATATAATAGTAAATGTTCTCATAAGATTTGATTTTAAGAATTTGTTTGTGGTATTTTTAATAGTAATTGATAACCGTCAAGTACGGTCACTTTAACCTGACGGTTACTCCTTCTAAAAAGCTGTTTGATACCGCTCACCTGTGGTACTCCCGGCACTTCAAGTTCATCCACGACATCACCTATTACCTGACGGCGCACCTCTTCCCGGAAACTGTTCTCGATATAAATCCCTTCACTGCCATCGGCCAGGTCATAGGCCTCATAGGAAACCGGTCTGCCATTAATATGCTCGATAGTAAGTAGGGTGCGATTGGGTTTAAAACTCACAAAGCCATACAGAAGGGTATTTTTGGACACCCATTTTCCATCGATCAGGGCAGCTCGCGAAAGCCGCATTCGAAGCCGGTAATGTTGTTTGATGGTCTGTGTACCATCAACTTGGACATACAATTGCCCGTCTGTGTTTTGGGATAGGATATTTAAATTCTCTTTTGGCTCCGAGGCAAAAAAGAGTTGATGTTCCAACCCCATTTCTTTGGCGGCTTCTTCCCGTTCTTTTTTATTGATTTTTTTGGATAACGTATCATTTTGGGATGAAGCAGGGGTTAGGGGAACTGATTGGTCTTGCCGGTAGGTACTGTTGGTGTAATCAATATTCCCTTGCGAATAAATACTGTCAATCATCCGTCTTTTTTCTTTATCCATTAGGTCAGGATCATAATTTCCGGTAGCGTCCAGCAGCTCTTCATCATAGACGCTTGGTGCATTGATCTGACGTTCCTCTTTGATGCTTTCCAGGGCTTCCATTTTTGTTTCATATTGTTTTTGGTCGCCCCCTAATTTGGGAACCGGTACCTGATGGTTATCGATAGTGGTTTCTTCGTCCTTGCCAAAAGTGATGATGGAATAGGCAACGATAAACAGGACGACACTGGCCACAATCAGTATCATTACGATTTTATTCTTTTGAAGTTTCATACATATGGATTTAGTAATAAGTATTATTCAGGGTTAATTTTGCGAAGGCTATTTTCAAAAAAGTCGGTGATGAGCAGTCCGTGCGGATTGTGCGGAAAATTGCGGTCGACCTGCAACAGTTTTCCAGTCGTTTTCAATTCATAGCGGTCAGTTACCGATCCACGGTTAATCTCAAAGACGGTGGTGGTGCTAAATTGGTAGGGTTGATTTTGAAGGTCAACCTGCGAATCAATACTAATGACCTTTTGTACCAGGGAATACTGCAAAAGCCGGTTATAGACCCCTTCGGCCTGTTTTTGCTGATAGAGGTCGGATACGGAACTGTTTCCCAGCCATAGGCTCTTTTCGATATTACTTTTGTAATTGTTGGCATTAAGCCCATAAAAATAGCGATGGAACAGTTCCAGATGGGCCAGGGCTTCGACCTTCAGGTTTTCCCGTTGCTTCAACACTTTCAGGGGAATAACGCTACCGTCCCCATTAACCACAAAAGCATTGTTCTGGGATTCCCGGTGGAGTTTGATGACCATTAGTACGGAAATGATACAGACCACGGCCGAGCAAAATACCGAGGAGAGGACGATAAAACGATTGGTCCGTAAGACCTTGTAAATATTTTGATAGGGTATTTTCATTTTGTGTTAGATTTATACGGTTCTTAAAACATTAATCTCCAGTAAAGAGTCGCAGGGTAAAGGTGCTTGCCTTGCGGTAGAGCTTAAATTTGAGCAGGACGATAAAACCGATGGAGGCACATTCGATGACAGGTGCAAAAAACTCGCCTCCCCAGTCCGTTCCGAATAGGTCGCTCCAAAAATGGCTATTGATTTCGGTATAGAGGTTATTGATAAAAATATTGACCAGAAAGAAGGCCGGCACAAGCATATATACCCCGGCATAGAGCTTAAAAAAGGTATAGGCCAGGGAACGGAATTTCTCAAATACCGCCAGGCTTATCACCAGCGGAAAAAAAGCCTGCATTATTCCCAATAGAAAATAGCGCTCCGCCAAAAAGAGCGGATAGATAAACAGATCCAACAGCCATAGGACTACCCCAATGATAAAAGCAAGAATTTTAAGTCCGTATAGCGGGGTTACCAAGGCTTCGTATAACAGTGCCAGTGCTTTTTTGGCGGCCGCCACGGCACCCACATCCCGTTCAAGATCAACATCACTAAGCTGCAAGGGGAGGAGTGCCGGGGCCGTATCCCGGTATTGGTCTTCTATAGCCACGAGAATAGTATCAAATACATCCAATACCTGTGTAGAGAAAATAACCAGCAGGACAATGGCAAAGTTTTTAAAAAGTTCGGTCGGGTGTAATCCCCAGGTATGTCCATCGGTCGCAGCCACCCCTTCATTATATTTTTTAAGGATATTGATCAGGAAAAACAATACGGCCAGTGTTTTCATCCCGGTAATGGTATACTGGGAAAAATCACTGTCTTTGATCGTTTGAAAGACCGTATCTATATATTCCAATCCTAAACCTGGACTTATCACAGTATTCGTCATTTCATTTAGGCTTTTTATTAAATCCCACTTAGTGGGCGGTTATTGATATGATCCTGCATTTTCCGAAAGGAAATGATTTCCTTGTACCGACGTGTTTTGTTCTGCACCTCGGCGACCATCTCATTGGATCTTGTTTCATAATCTTTTAATACGGTAGCTCTTTCCGCATCGCTCATTTTTAGATAATCACTGGTCAGGATTTTGTTTACATAATCCACGCTTTCCATCGAACGGTCAATAATTTCCTCAAAGGAGGCTGTCACCCGGTTGATTTCATCGGGTTTGATATACGGGGAGTTGAGGATTTCTTGCAAATCGCCCTGCACCATATTAAAGAGGTACTGGTTATTCTGAATCAATTTTCCTACGGCATCCAATTGCTGAATCACATTGCTTACCTGTTCGATCCGTTCTTTCTGTTGTTTAAGAAACTCGACGGTCTTTAGTAAGTTCGAGGTTTGTTTTGCGGATTCGATCAGCTGTTTGGCCAGGCTGATAAAATTCGTGTTATCATACACTGGCATTCCCTGGGCCACCATGTGGCCTGATGAAAAGAGAGCAAGGGATAAGGTTACCAAGAATCTTTTGATGTTTCGATTTAGAGGATATTTCATAGAATGTTGATTTAGGGTTATACTTTTTCTTTTAGGAAGAATTCAATGGCCTTTTCCATATCATTGGTTTGTTTATAAATGGCCATTATGGTCTGGTTCTCACTACCATCGGTCAGGTAGGCCGCATAGACTTCTGGGGGGACTTCCAAACGGAACACGTTGCTTTCTTTACCTATTTTGATAAACATTTCGGTGTATTTCCGCTCGCCGGTAAGATTGTTACGAATGGAATATAACTGGTTCAGATCGTGAGCAGAGAGGTTCAGGCGTTTCTGCAATTCGCCATAACCTTTTTCATTACGAAGGCTATAGATCACCTGGGTGTTTTCCAGAATACTGGCCGAAGTTGAATTGTTGGGCAACTGGTTGATGGATTGCAGGATAATCCCGATAGCCCCGTTTTGTTTTCGGATGGCCTGGTAATAGAATTCCACACTTTCCAAAACATTGTCAAACTTCAGTTGCTTGGCAAATTCATCAAAAAGGATAATGCCTTTTTCAGACCGGTTTTGCCAGATCGTACGCTCAATGGCTGATTTGATCAGTTTGAGCATTACCGAGAGGATTTCCTTATTGTCACGGACTTCATCCAGTTCAAAAACGATCATCCGTTTGTCTTCGATCTTATAGGTTTGATCGGCCCCCACGTTAAATAGAAAGCTGTAAAGGCCTCCCTCCACATATTCCGAAAGAATATGCAGGAAATCATATGTACTGAAATGCGCCTCCCGGATTCCTAATCTTTGTATGAGCGTATCTTTATTTTTATCAACAAAGTGGTATAAAGAAGCTAGCGAATGCTTATCCCGGATTTGCTGGTAATACTGTAAGAGCACCTTTTTCATTGCTACTTCCTTGCCTTTGGATACTTTTTGACCTTCAGCCAGAAGTTCCAGAAGGAATACCGAAAGATCTTCCAGACGTTCGGGAGTAAGATCTGCTTCCTTAGAAATATAAAATGGGTTAATCCCTAAGTTTTTTCCCTGCTCGTAGCGTAAAATAGTATGATCGTTGGGATAGAGTTTGGCGAATTTGGAATAGGAACCGCCCAGATCGATGATGACCAAGCGTACACCGCTCTCAAAATATTGGCGCAGGATGTTATTGGCCAAAAAGGATTTTCCTTCCCCCGTGGGAGCGAAGATGGCAAAGTTGCGTGCCTTGATACGTTTCTTTTTTTCATCCCATACATCCTTTAGGACCGGGATATTATGTTGGCGGTCATTAAAAATAATCCCGGTATGATCTGAGCGGTAATTGGTATTATTGATGTATAAGCATAGGGCGTGCTTAAGATCGGTTACGTAAAGATCTTCATTAGAAAAATTGGAGGCAAAACAAGGATAGGAATTTAAAAAATAATGCTTACGCTCTTCTCCTTTGGGATAGTATGGAAGCATATCCAGTTCCTTAAATTCTGTTTTGATTTTAGAAGCTATCCTACTGAGTTGTTCTGCTTCCTCAGACCAAAAAATAATGTTGAAATGGCCACGGATAATCCGTGAACTTTCATCTTCATTGATGCGATTAACGATCTCACGGATTTTCTTTAATACCACTTTGTTTTGGGTTCCGAAGTTGGAGCTCTTGGAAAGCTCCTCGATTTTCTTTTCCAATACTTTTCGCCATTTGTGCTTATCATCCAGGTAAAGGATGTGGTTGATGATATGGTCTTCTTCCAAATCCAATCCTAAGCCATCGATAAAGCCCTGATGAAAAGTGAAATGATCAGAAGTGAATTTTTCATTGACTTTGCTACTTTGCAGGCTTTCCCCAAAGCACTGTTCACTATTGATTGCCAGTATATCAAAATGGTGTTCACCAATGGCAATTCCGTTTTGATCCAGCCTGATATCCGTATCTACGTCCTGGTGGAACCCGTTGAAATAGGAGTGGGTGAATTCCAAAATAGCATCTTGACCTAAAGGGGAAATATTTATTTTTCTACTGTTATTAATAAAGGATACAGCATCGTTCACCGCCCCAATAAATTCCCTGACCTGGTGATCCAACTTTTTATGAATGCCTTTTTCGGTCTTCCGAAACGGGTTGACATATTTGGAAGCTTTTAGATGCTTGTCCAGAGGAAGCACAAAAAACAGGTAGCTTTGGTGCTGTAAGTACTCCCGATTTTTAAAATAATAATGGGTGGCTTTTTGCAGGAAGGTGTCGCAAGGAAGTTCTTCAGCCGTATAAGTTGATTTTCGGTAATTATCCTGTTTCTGGATAACGGTTCCAGCCGGCAGTGATTTGAAGGCCTGAAACCAACTTGCGTGCAGATCTTCAAAATCTTTTTCCGAGAGGGAATAAATTTCGGGCAGCGATACCTGGTAACCGAGCACGATATTGCCATTGGATGCAAAAAGTACATTATTCTGAATATCCAGGATGGGATGGTAAGCCGAAAGGTTAATCTTTTTCATCATAGAACGGGCTTAATTTCTTGTTGCTGATATTTCGTGGAAATACTTTCTGGAAATGGAATAGTCCCGGATGCTGAACAAGTTTGTTCAGCAAAACATACAGGGCGATATTCCATAGCAGTATCGTTGCAATCATCCCTAGGCTAAAAGAGAAAATGATGAGCAGTAGGGAGGCGATCACCGAGATCATTTGCAAGGCAAAAAAGGAGAGGGGGAGCCCTAAAATCATTGCCCGTTTTCGAATGTTTTTATAGGGAATAAACTTTTTCATAAGGAAGTTTATTTTTATTGAATGATAGAGGCTTACACCACTATTCCGATGAGATAAGTAAAGATGCCCACTACGGCACCGGCGATGAGTACAAACACGAGCACACGGGTAATCCCTTTTTTCAGATCGGCATTTTCCCCAAAGAAATGCCCGGCATTAAATAGGAAACCGACCAAAAAGATGACCCCCAGGATAATGGGGAATATGGACCGGATGGTGTTGGAAATATCATTGACGGAATCTTCAATACCGCCAATTTGGGCAAATAAGGAAGTAGATAATAGCGAAAACAAACTCGCCAGGTAAATAGATTTTTTCATAACGGAACGTTTTAAATTTTTGATTCGTTTTCGTTATGAGAAAATTAATGATTTAAGGTTTTAAATAATTGAAAATCAATTTATTGTGAATAAAATATTATTTATATGGTATTGATTTTCAATGGTATGATTTGCCATTAAATTTTATGAAATTTGGAAGGGATGCTGTTGATAACTCGAAAAGAGGAAATGGAAAGAGTGTCTGAAAACGTCAGATTTGGGATTTTGGTTATGGAAGATTAACTTCTACACGGTATAAAAATGAGTAAATGTTGTTTTAATTAACCTATTTATCAAATTTCCTCATCTAATTTTTCTCCTATTTTGTTTAAATAAACTTTTAAATCAATTGCAGGTACTGTTCCAATTGCTTGCTGTAAATATCTGGTTAGCTGTAAAAAAAATGTTATTAGAGAATTCTCGGATTTACTAAACCGAATTTCTTTAACACTTCTGTTTTCATAATATTCAATGAACTTATCATTGCCTAACTCTTTAATTTCTTTGTTGGGTTCATAGTCAATAACAAAAGAGCCATAATCTGCAATGCATCCCAAGTCAATACCTTTTAAACCAGTATGCTTTTTAAGATGTGATTTAATAGTGGTATTGTTGGAATGGGTAAATGTATTTGTACTTGTCAAGATACCTCCCACAATTTTTGTCAATGGCCGTGGGGCATATCTTCTTCCAGAATTAATCATATTAGTGCTAGTTCTTTTTAACTTTCTTACACTCTCGATTTTTTCCGCAGCATATTCAATGTAAGTTTTCTCGCCAACGTTTCCTTGAATATCTGGCTTCACCTCAAAGACTGCATAAACACCTTCTGCTGGTATATAATGGAATCCATTTTGTGAAAAAATAAAAGGCGTGTACCAATTATCATAAATAACTATGTCCATTTGATGACTTATATATCCGTCAGAATCTATAACTATAGCTTTATCTACACTATACCTGTTGGGTAGATATTTTTGTAACCATTCTATCCAAGCATTTTCCAAGGCTTCTCCTTTTGAGCCAGGATGTAAAATAAAGTCTCTATTATTATTTAATTGGGTTGTCATTTGATTCTGAAGACCAAAAAATAATGACTTAAGGTCCATTTTATTCATATTTTAGAAGTTTTTTATTGTCATATACATATAGGCTTAAGTCATTTACTTTTGACTTATTAACACTTAAGATTAGTAGCACAGGATTTTGGATATTAACAGTTTTGCAATCGGCAATCTCTATCATTGAATTCAAATCTGTATTGCTATAATGAGTTGAGCCGTCTGGATGAGTATGCCACTCACCAACATAATATTGACTAGGTTTTAACTGGTAGATTTTTTTAAGATGTTCAACCAAACCTGTAATGCTTCTTTCAAAAGAATAGCTTTCCCCTTTATACTTTTTGGGCAAGATTGTATCTCTTATATTTAATGTTTTAAAATCTTCAGTGTACTCCCCAATTAAAATTCCGCCGAATTCTTTAGGGTAACATTTAGTTCCATAAACTCCTATTTCTTGAAGAAGGTAGTCTGAGAGCACCACTTTTACGTTTTTATGCTGATTAAAAAATATCAATATTGTTTTAATTTTAATTGATAGCCATTTTCAATATGACTAGTTATTACAAAGTTGTTTCTGCTAGCTTTTTCCTGAAAGATTAAATTTATCTGTTTTAAGGCATATTGAACTAGAGAGCTAATGTCGTTATAAGAAGCTTTAAATGTGGGACTCCAACAGCCTGTGGGATTGTACAAATCTTCAACGTTATTGTTCAGTATTTTAGAAAACTGATTTGTCACGAAGTTGTAAATGTTGGGGTAAAAGGCACATACTAAGTCCTTGGAATGGTTTGTCACTGAAAGATTTATCATTTGATTTTTTAAGGACAAAGAATTTAAGACGTACATTAAATCATTATCTGTAGTACAATCAAAAATAATATCATAGGAATTCAGAAAATCTTCCAGTTCTTTTTTTGCTTTCGGCTGATCAAACAATGCCTTTGAAACAACTTCAAAATATGTTTGGTTAATATGATTTATGTGAACAAATGGCGAGACGTGATAAAGGTGATTGCTTAACTCTTCAACCTTATCTGTCACTCCCGGTAAGAACTCATATTCTGAACGACATATGTTTTCAGGTTCTTTCCTATCATAATCGGTTAAATCAATTTTCCTGCATCCACATCTTACTAAGGTTTTAGCCACAATACTACCAATGGCACCTACTCCAACTATTAAAATCCTTTTATCAGCTATCGAATCCGTAAATTTGCCTCTTCCAAAGAAGTATTTATAAGATGCATTTCTAGTGAGTCCCCATTTTATTTCTTGCTCTATTAAGCGACTATACCACTTTTGATTTTCCTTGACTCCAGTGATTGGGAAGTTTCCGATTTCAATCATCGCTGTTTGCCAATGAATTTCGACATCTGAAATTTTATACCCCACGTAAAGTGGGACATATTGTCCCTTTCTCTTCTTTTTGAGATATTCTTTCTCGCAGTTGTGAAGAAACTTTAAAAACTCATCGCTCAATACCTCTGAAAAGTCTATCCAATTTGTGATTATAAATCTTTTATGTTTTGCTGGAGGTTCTTCCAAGAATACAAAAATTCCGTGACTGTAATTTTTACTTTTTTTGTAAGCTTCATTCCAATTGCAAAAGGCAAGATTGCCTCCAAAAGCATTTACAAAGCCTTGGGTTAAGTAATTGTTTATTTTTGTCTCTCTGTACTTCCCAACAGATAGGAATGTTAAGTTTACAAAGCCATATTCTCCTTTTGAAAATTTGTAGTCAACTTCCGTAAAGGAAAATGCATATGTTTCATCGTTAACAGTAGATTCTGGAACTATCAAATGTTCGTAATGGCTGTCTTTGTCATTATTGAGGTAATATTTTACAATCCAGTTTTTAAGGGATTCAAAATCTATCAGTAACTTTTTCTCAATAATAGGGTTGCTTGATGTATGAATACAAATCACTCCATCCCCCATAACGTGATTGTACTCCAACAAATTTATATTGAAGAACTTAATAGTTTCGGATTCGTGACTTTTAAAAGGGTACTGGGGGTAGATAACAATATTGAATTCGAGAGGGGATTCTAGATCATCAAGATTTACAGATACAACGCCTTCAATACTAGTTTCATTTTCAGAAAATGCCTTTACAATTGACACATACGGTATAGTCTCAACGGTCTTTTCTACTCTCTTGATTCTGCTTTGTTTCATTAACCAAATCTTTGATTTTGAGTTGGAATCGAAAAGGTACTTGCTCCTTCCTTTACACCATAACCAGCTTTACTTTCATCATCGTCCTCTTCAAAAACTTCATTGGTTGGAAAATATATTTTTAAATTATCTTCATTATCGTTAATTCTATCAAGCATATTGTTCATTTTGTTTGAAAGATTTTCCTTTTGCCAAGACTCTAGAGTATCTGCAACATCATTACCACTATTTCCTGGGTCTTTAAGAGAAAAATCGTAATTGGTTATATTATCCCTGATATACTTCATCACTGCTTCTAATTTTTCCCATAAATTTCCGCTAATGTTCGCTTTATCAAAAGCCTTAATGGTGATAAGCTCGAACAAAAAAGATTTGTAATCTTCATTATTTGAAGACTTCCATATTTTTAAGAGCCTGATTATTTTTCTTTCATTCTCTCTATTTTTTATATGGTCTATTTGCGCCTTGATGTTGGTTTGGATGTAGCTCTTTTCAGATATAAGGCCATATTTGGAATTAACATACAGGTTCAGCTTATAATCTTCATCGTACTGATCTTTGTTTAATTCTCTGCCAGGTACAATATCAATACTAATAACATCGCCATCATCATCTGCAAAAAACTCAATGCCAATTGATACTTTTTGTTTTCTTACAGTAGCTTCATCAGAATATTTGTGGTAAAGAAAATCGAAAATATCTTCAAACATTTCTTCAAGGGTAGAAAAAGAATCTTTTTTGAACGGGATAACCACATCAAGATCAAACTTCGTATTAATTGCAGTATGTTTTGCGTAAGAACCAGAATTTAAAGGGCTATATATCTGATTTCTATGCTTTTCCTCAATAGCTTCTTTTATTAATTGCCTTTTGTCTCTATACTTATTTAATAAAGATGAGATATGAGACATTTTGTGAGTATCTAGTACCTCATTTAAATAGTTACTTTTATCCAAATCCTTAATTTTTTAACGTTTAAATTAAATAGTCAATAAATAGACCGTTTGTTTTTTGTTAAAATTTTTAGTCAAATTGACAATAATATTTATAAATAAATAAATTAACCAGACATATTGGCAGTTTTGGTTAATTTATTGCTCTATTGTTTCTTAAAATATTAATTAAGTAAAACATACCCGAATTGTCTTCCCTTCTGATTTTTTGAATAAATAAATTAAGAGACAAAAAGAATCTCAGAATTTTATATTTTTTTGAATTAGTTCTTTTCATAAGCTAGATTTATTATTCAGCTCTTTCATCACTATCTGTTTTATTCAGAAAACCAAATAGAAATAGTTATAGTTAAAGTTGATTTTATTTCGGTTATCATACCCGTTTATCCCTACTTTCCTTATCAAAAGCCACCAAATTAAAAAGCTCTCGCATACGGCTACGAACGCGGTTACCATAGCGTTCTTCCAGTTCCTGTGCATTAAGATTGGTAGTGGCGTGGGTTTTGATTTTACGTTGGGTATCTAAAAAAAGCTCGTAGCGTGATAACAGAACTTCACCTATTACATTGCAATCTTTTCCATAAAAGCGGCCGGGAGGTTCCACACCCAGATCATCAAAACAGAAAAAACTGGAATTGCCATAATCCTCAATGGTTTTATATCCTAAATGATTAAAACCAAACACTACATTTCGGCAGGGGATCATTTCATAAGGGCGCTGATGTGGCACCATATACTTAAGTAGCTTCATTAGGCTTGTTTTTCCGCAGCCTACCGGACCGGAAATCAATAGGCCTTTTTCGATATCTAAATCAAATTTTTCACAGAGCTCACGGTCTCTGATAAAATAGGAGCAAAGCTTATACAAAGTTGATTGATCTTCCTTATAGATTTTAAATTTTTTGCCAAACAATATTTTCCCTTTAGCATCCAAATAGATCAGCATCTTTTTAAAATCATACTGGATCTCCTGGTTGCGTAGTTTCCCAAGTTGGTAGGCGACGCCACCTTCGGTAATGATATGCGGAGCTTTATATTTCATAGGGGGTCATCATAATTTTTATCGGTACTGGTCTTAAGGTTGTCCTGATATGGGACAGTTGCGATTTGTTTGTTCCCATTTGAATCTTGAAAATTTAAATTTTTAAAATCTCGCTGTTTGTTTTTGTTTTTAGCGTTTTGTATAGTTTGTATATGTTTATTTATAGATACCACTGCTTGTTCATTACTTGTCTCGATATTGGTACAGCTTTGGTTCACTACTTGTCCAGAGCTTGTCCCAAAATCGAACATCTTGATTTTACTTCCTTTAAAAGGGTTATGTGATGGGATATACACAATATAGCTCCAATAGCTCAACTCTTTAAGACATTTATGGTAGGTGGATTTAGAACCAATCTTTGCATACTCCATCACTTCTTCGCGGTTGATATAGAATTCCTGTCGAAAAAAATTACCGTTCCACAATTGAAATAAAGCAATGTAGAGGCTAATATGTGTAGGGTTCAATCGGTTGTCTTTAGAAAAATGTTCAAACACTCCGTTTAGATGCTTGATGTAATTAATTCCTTCGGCCATCAGAATTTATGATGTACGCGGTTATTTTCCAGTACTTCCATTATGTCGGCGTAATTATAATAAAGTACACCTCCCATTTTGGTATAGGGGATGGTACCATTGATACGCAGGTTCTGGAGTGTTCCCGGGGAGATCTTGAGCAGTTCGAGAACATCAGTGGATTTCAGCCATTTCTTGTTAGGCTGACCATTTTGGCTTTGTAGTAATTCTTTAATGTCTTCAAGCAGTTCCATTTTGAATTCCCGAAGATCGTCGGTGGTAATAATAGCTGTTGGCATAACAAAATGTGTTTAAAAGAAAGGGCCGTCAAGGTTAAAATATTTTAAATGACAGCCCTTTCCATGATTTGACTTTCGTTTTGTAAAATTGCGTGGCTTTGATGGATTTTTTTCGGTAGATGGTTCGTAGTACGAAAAAGTTTAACTTTTCTTGTGAAAAAGGACGAATTGCCCTGTTTTGAGGTAGTGAAAAGAGGTATTCAGAAGAAATAGAATCGAAAAAACGTGGTAGATGCAATTTTCGAAGTAACGGTTAACTACGAAAAACTACTTTTGGTCGTCTTCGCGCATTTTAGCTTCAAGTTTAGCGGCTATAGTGTGGAGGTATTTGGTACGCGGATCTTTACGTGATTTTATTTCTCCGTAGGTTTTATAGAAGTTATCGATCTCGATATTAAAGAAATCTTCGAAGGCAGCGACGATGGTTTTTAAATCTACGGTGCCGTGATTGATATCCCCTTTAAAATAAAGGGCATAGATAATTTCCACCAGGCTTGTTTTAGTACCAGACCATACCAAAAGGTTAGGCTGTCGTTCCCTGAATTCTCCACTGCTTCCGGGTTGTATTAATTCTAACTTCTCACGAATATAATGGATGTAACGGTAGAGGGCCTGTACCTGTGACCATAGCATATCGTGTGAAGTAGAGAATTCTGGATATTGGTAATAGTGAATATTGGGATTGAAGGAAAAATCCCTTTTTCCATGCCGACTAAAGAACAGGTGATCCAAATAGGTATGGCCCTGTTCCATATAGCTTACAAAGCTGTTGTTTTCTGAAAAGAACTGATTGATTTTTTTAATCTCTTTCTCCAAAAAGCGTACTTTATGGGAATTGCCAATTTTAGGCAGGTTAATTTCACAATTACGGATCTGGGAGAAATAGATATGGTAGCTCATGGGAAGGGGCTTAATATTACGAAAGAAGTCTATTTCTGACTGAGGATCTTCAAAATCCTCTTTATTCACGTGTTTTTGAAGTTTCGATAAGGTTTTGACGGAAAGCTGTATCCCAGATTCCGCTTTTTTAAGATCGGAATCCCCGGAATGAATCAGGTTATCGATGTTTTCGCTAAAGGCCGACATAATGTTCTCGATCATGAGCTGAATATTTATGGATAACAAATAGTGGCGTTGCTGGGCTAGTTTCAAATTTGAATAGTATAAGTTTTATCAAATAAATTTTGACGTTTGTAAGAGGTATATTCTATTCATTTGTTCTTAACCATTCCATGGATTCCATGGGAAAATTGTCTTTGGCTTGTATATATGCACATTTTTCAATGATTTTCGCTCCGAGCTTTCGTTTTTCAAAGCCTGCTGTCAGTCCAAAATCGATACGTTTATAATTTAGGACATTAGCTCTTTGTATGGTTTGAAACAATAACTGGCGATAGATGTTGTACTTATATGCATATTCGTAATCCATACCGATAATGGCAGGGGTGTAAATACCGGTTTCATTTTTATAGCAAAACATGACTCCTGCTAAAATTTGATTCTCATCATTTAAGTAAGTCAATATAAATTCCCATTGGAGAGATTCATTCATAATAGTAAATAAATTAAAGGGATAGCTAAAGGTATTTAGGCCCAGGTTTTGTTTTTTTACATACTGGTATAATTTATAACAACGAAGCAGCTGCTCAGCACTAACAGATTTCTTATGTTCTATTATCAGATCTTCTTCAAAAGCAAGGATATCTTTTCTAAAATGTTGACGGGATCGTTTACTTAAACTTTGCATGTATTCCTTCCGATCTTTCCATCCAAAAGAATCGTATATTGCAGCTTCTGGCATGGTGACCTGAATGAATCCTTTTTTATGCAGGTATTGTTTAATTTCGGTATCTTCCTTTTCAAAATCACGTAGGATGATATAAGCTGGATTTAGTTTTTTTTCTAAGGTTTCTACATACTCCAGCAACAAATCGAAAGCTTTTTTCCATTCCTTATGCTCCTTTTCAAGAAATAGATGTTTGCCTTCAGTAACCATAGATCCCATGCAAAGACAATAGCTAGTACGAAAATATGGATTTGATTCCCTTTCCTTTTCTATTCGGTCGGAAACTGATTCTGGGGCAATCATATCTTCTTTCCATAAGCCATATGTAAAAAAGGTAGAAAGGATACATTTCTCATTTTGATCGAGAACGTTGCAATAAAAAAATTGAAGTTGATGCTCCGGCGTTTTTTCTCGTGTAAAAATTTCTTCTAAAGTCTTTAAACCGTTCCAGTCATAAAAACTATTATGCCCCACGCGTTTATTCCAAAAATCCATTGGAATTTCTTTTATGGTATTATAGGTGACCACCCTAAGTGTGGTAGCGGATTTATTAAATTTTTCAGACTGCTGTAAAGAGCGACCAAACGCCGAATATACACGGTCTAAACTAGTGCCTGTATCATTTAGAGCTTTTGGATATTCATCGCTTAAGACTGCTACAAAATGCTCAATATCTTCTTTTAAGTTATGCCGGGATATACTAATGCGTAATCCGGTGTTTTTAATAGGCACAGCAGGAAAAATACCAAGGTTAGTGTAAAACCCTTTCGCTATTAACCTATTGATGAGGTTGAAGCCAGTATCCGGCATGCCGGTGCCTATATAGAATATTGGGGAATCATTATCGGTAATTAAAGGAAGAGTGGTTGTTTTAATACATTGATCCATATAGGCAATACGATCTGAAAGTTCTTGCTGCAATTGATAGATTTCCGGGCTGAGATGAATTTTTGCGGAGGCGATAGCGGCGCCAACGGCTGCTGGATCTAATTGAATAGAAAAAGTGAGTGGTCCACCAAAATTTTTAATTCTTTCTTGTACCTTCTTATCTTTACAAATCATTACCGCACCACTAGCGCCAAAAGTTTTGCTTAATGTAGAGATGAGAATAACTTTTTCGGGTAATCGCTTTAAAATACTCATTATGTACCCACTACCGTTAGTGCCTTTCCAACTCATTCCGTGAACATCATCAAAGTATAAATAAAGTTGTCTATACTGCTTTGAAAGAGCAATAAGATCATTTATAGGAGCGTAATCACCGAACATGGAGTACATACCATCAGCCATGTACCATATTTTATTACATCTGGATTGTAATTGCCTTATTTTTTCTTCAAGCATATTAAGATGATTATGGCGAATCATTTCAATAGGAACGGATCGCAATTTGAGCGGTTGTACGGCACTTTGAACGCTCCAGTGTACCTGATGATCTAAAATGACCCCATCACCATCATCCACAACCGATGGAATAACCCCCAAGTGCCCGAGCGTACTATTCTTTGTAATCACTACATAATGATTATTATAAATTTTTGACACTAAGGATTCCAGTTCGCGATATAAAGGATGGGAAACATAGGACTTCGACATTGGAAATTCTGTTCCATAGGCTTGTATTGCCTTAATCGCTCCTTGCTTTAAACGCGCATCCTGTTCAAGTCCCAGGTAACCCGTCGTACCAAAGTTAAAAAGTTCTTTGCCATCAATTTGAAGTTTTCTCCCATTGCTATAATTTCCATCAGCATAAAGGTGAAGTGCTCCAGATTCTTTGGCGCTGGTCATCACCGAGATTATGGTATTCAGTATGTTGTTATGTTTAATTTTAGCCATACGTCATCTTTTAAATTCCTATTAAGCTAAAAAAACAACAGCTTTATTTTCCAGTCAAAACATTAATATGGTCTTGTAGGCAAATCATAAAATTTAAAGTCAAATGGGGGTATTTGCCAAGGTTTTATATGGAATGTTATCATTTCTTGATTCTCAATGTTAAATTAAGGTTATCAATTTTTTATTATTTTTAGAGAGGAAATAGGGATACAAATGTTTAAAGGTGAAGATTATGCACACTTCTGGATTGAGGAGGGTATTCTAAATTTCATTTATAAGCCCAATATCATTCTGGATTTAAATGAAGCAAAGGCTGTGGTGAAAGCAAGATTGCGGCTTCAGCAAGGAAAAACATATCCAATTTTATGTGATATAAGACAATTGAAATTCTCGAGCAAAGCAGCACGGGAGTATATGGCCGTAACCGGCTGCCTGAAAGCATTAGCCATTGCATTTGTCATGGAAGAAGCATATTCCGGAACTATGGTAGCAGCCTTTATGAAAATTAGTAAGCCTACAGTCCCCACCAGGGCTTTCACGACGACTGCAGAAGCTTTAAGCTTTTTGAAGCGATTTAAATAACTTAATAACCCCCCAGATTATGAATATCCCGACTTTTAAGGCGAGGGTAAAGGAGATTCTTAATTTTATTACAGAAATCACTCTTGGGACCTATACCTATATTTTGCCTCTTCGAAATCAGAAAGATGAACTCGAACAAATTGCGATATCCCTTAATATTATGGTTGAGGAAATAAACACTGTAGTGCATCAGATTAATCATGAAAAAAGTAAAGAAGTGATTGAAAATATGGTTATTAATCTGGATAAAAACTTACATATTACATCTTTTTCTGAAAATGTTCGAAAAATACTGATGTTTAAAAATGAACATCTTTTGAAACAACCGTTGAAGTTTATACTTGGAGACCGTATTGGTTTAAATGAGCAGTTGGATAAATTTATGAGTGACGTAGGCCAATACAGGATCCCCATTAAAATTGAGTTGAAGCATCATTGTGGGTATTCATGGTTAGGATATGGCTATCTTCACCCTTTAGTTTCAGAAGAACAATCGGGGTATTGTCTTTCTGTTTTTAAAGCGGTGTATTGCAATGAGCGCCTCAAGAATGAGCTGAAAGACCATAAGGAGGGACAAATTAAATATCCAAGTGAATACCGTAGTCTTCTTTTAAAAGATCAACGAGATTTGGTGAGAAAACTCCATGCCTATATCACTAAAAGATTGGATCGTCCCCTACCAAAATTGTCTTTGATAGCCAGGGAGGTGGGAGCTAGCGTAAGTAAAATGACCTTATTGTTTAGGAGAACCTACGATGAATCTATCAACGAATATCATCTTCGTAAACGTTTAGAGAAAGCCTATTTTCTTATCAGGGATACTTCATTATCCATAAGTGAAATTTCAGAAGAATGTGGTTTTATCAGTTTAGCCCATTTCTCTAGATCTTTCAAGAAACACTTTGGTGTCCCACCAAGTAAAATTAGAGAATTATAAAAATTATAGTCCTTCGTTCAAATTGAAAATGGTTTCAGGCAAATGTTTTAGCCGTATTATAGGGAACTTTAACTCATAGAATTTAAAAATCTTTGAGAGAAATGACAGGAATACCTAATCAATATCATTGGCGTTTCAATGGATCAATAAGAAACTTTTTTAGAGTTACTATGGCGTTATATATAATTCTGCTATTTGGATATACCGGTTTTTCAAAACTGTTAGATACCGATGTGCTTTTTACGACCTTAAGGAATGCTCCCTTATTTCTTTCGAAACAAATTGCCGAAGTGTTTTCCTGGTTCATTCCTTTGGCTGAAATAGGTATTGCCGCTACCATTATATTTGAGGACTTTCGGAAAATTGGATTATTAAGTAGTATTATACTACTCGCCCTATTCACTGCTTATACATTATGGATTGTATTTGTAAGCCCTCATCAACCCTGTACGTGCGGAGGTATTTTAAGTCTTTTTACATGGAAGCAACATTTGCTACTGAATAGTATAAGTCTAGTATTGGCATCTGGCGGATTATACCTTGAAAATAACCATAAGGAATAAAGATTTTATCGCGATGAAGACAGGAATGGAGGCCGAACACCTGAAAAAAAAAGTAGGCATTTTAATGAATTTTAAAACTTTATATTATGAAAAGTAAAAAGTTAGTATTACCGTTAATGGCGTTTATCTGTGCCATAGGAATGTCCTTTGCATCAAGTAATTTTGTTGCAGAACAATCTACCGGTTACGTGTTTAGGAATAATACCTGGGAACAAGTAAACGTTAGTTGTGATACACAAGAAGAAAATGCTTGTTTAGTGAAGTTTTCTGAAAACGGACAAGAATATCAAGTCTATGATTCAGATTTAGAAACAGAACGTCCAGGAAGCGGCGAGGCTATTTTAATAGACTAATCAATTCATCTATTAGAAAAAGAATACCGGCAAACGCCGGTATTCTTATTTTTACCTTATTTACAGGTCATTGTTTTCTCGTAACACAAACTCATAGGTATTGTTATCCTGAAAATAGGTTCTGGCTGTATTTATAAGATCTTTTTTACTAAGGTCCTCTATAAAAGCAGAAACTCTTTCAAATTCTGGATATACTTGGTCATATCTATATTTAAGATATAATAATTCATTCATGTTTTTATTTTGATGGTTGTGATTTTTACTATGAAGTGATAGTACCTTTTTTTTAGCGTCCCTTAGATATTGCTCAGAAAAATCACCCTCTTTTAGTTGTTGATAATATTCCTGGCATTTTTTTCTAATAATTTCCAGTTCTAAGGGCTTACAATCAATATAAACATTGACTTTTAGCATATCGGATTGCGGTTCATACTTGCCGTTTGCACCACTAGAATATACGGCGAATTTTTCTTTATATCGAAGCTGACTTATTTTTTGATTGGTTAACTGTCCTAGAATTTGCAATAAGATTTCTTCTTTCCACATCGCTTTACTTCTTTTTATGGGATTAATGAACCATGCGGCGTATTTGGCATTCGCATAGGGAAGGGTAGTGTTCAGCTCTTTATAGACAGGTCCTTTTGGAAAATCAAATTCCATATGTTGTTTTTCAGAGAATTCGGATTCGTTTTTAGGGAGCTTACCTATATATTTATTTAGTAATCCAATGATTTGTTTTTCATTAAAACTGCCCGTCACTACAAATGTAAATGCAGAGGGATCCCTAAATAGATTTTTATATATCTCATAAGATTTGTGAAAACTCGTACTGTCGATTCCCTCCAGTGCGCGATATCCTGAATAGTGATCTATTTGATGACCAAAAAAATCTATGATGCCATCGTTTAGATCTGAATAAAATCGGCTTGTAGGAGGATTTTGATAGAACTCTTTTTGTATTTTTTTCCAATTGGTGAATGCGCTATAATCCTTTCTTATATCACTGAAAGTAAGATATAGTAATTGAAGGAAGGTTTCCAACTCACTTACTTTGACGCTTCCTTTTATCCCTGATTCATTGAAATCAATGTAGGGTTGAACTCCCTGCCAAAAGCTTGTATTTTTTAAAAAGCTATCCAATGTAAATTTATCAAATACCCCTACACCTGAATGCTTCACTATTTTTGGGGCATTTACAGCCGAAAAATAGTCTTTAGGCGAATAAGATGATGCCCCTTTTTTTCTAAAACCATGGATTATAATTCTTTCTTTATCATAGCCGTTGGAAGCCGTATAGTTTTTAAGAATGATATGAGCTCCGTTTGATAGTTTATAGATCTTTTCTCCCGTTTTCTCGGTCTTTAATAACGTGTAATTTCCTGTATTAAAATTTGCTACGGTATCTGGATGTATTAAATGACTGGGTATTTCTGGTTGTTTATAGGGAACAACAGGTTCATCCCAGATATTTGCTATCTCTTGTATTAAATTTTCTCGAGTTAACGTAAAAGCTTTACTTGTTTTCGGAGCCAAAATACCTACGTCATCAGGTAAAACAGGAATCATTTTTTTAATGCGACTGTTCGCTTCTTTTAGCGTACAATGGTATAACCATTCTTCCTTGCGTAATAAATGTGTTTCCTCTAACACATCCCCTTGGGTCTCATGAGCCACAACTTGATTTTGCCAGTAAAATGATTTGGAACGATCTTCTCTATTCATTTCTTCAAGCAAATTTTTCTTTGCCAATTGCCACTCATTTTCAAGTATCCCATATTCTTTTAATTGTTTTAATTGATGAATCACCTTTGTTAAAGCAACGAGTTCTTGTCCTGATTGCGCATTTAGGTTTAATTCAAAGGCCGGTTTACCTCGCATGGTATGTCTGGAAAAGAGGTTGTATTTCTTTGCTGTATAAGAGTTAGAAGCTTCTTTAAAACGTCTGTTCAATACCTGAGTAATACTATTCCACAGCATTTTTTCTTTAGCGTTTTGAAATGTATTCGAATTTTCCAACGCATTCTTAATTCGGTAATATAATTTTATTTGCACCCATGATTCGCTGTTTCTGTTTTGTGTCACACTATTATCCAGAACAATGAATTTTTCGGGCTGATTCAGGTAAATAGAATCACAATTAAGAATTTTTGGTTTCTTCTTCGGATTGTCCAGATTCGAATAAAGTTCTTTTATTGTTTTCTTAATAAATTCGGAATCGCTATGTACATCTCCACTGGCTATAATTACCGCTAAATCCGGCCTATACCATTTTCTATAAAATGCTTTAAGCTTCTTCCTGTTCAGGTTTTGATATATGGACATAAGATTGCCATTATTCGAAATGCAAGGTGTTATTCTGGAACGAAGTTCAAAATTCAACGAGTCCTCTTTGTTATAATCATTGCTTCTGATAATGTGTTCTTGTTTGAGCACCTCTTTTTCCGATGTTATGTCTTTTTTTCTAAAATAAGCTTCAGAGAGTATATCCCGATAAAATAGTAATGCTGTATAAATAGCTTCCCTGTTATTTGCGGGCACGATCAAATTGTACTCGGTATGATTTGTTCCGGGACTTATGTGACTAATTTTAATGCCCTTACCTTCTAATTTTTCATAATCTTTCATTCCTTTTGGGAAATGAGTGCTCCCCTTGGTGACTAAATGTTCTACCGCATGAGTTAATTGTCGCTCCTTGGGTTTTTCCTGAGAACCTCCACCTTTGATGAATAACTTTAAATGTATTTTTTTGCTATGTTCTTCAAGAGGTTTTACGTAAAAAGAAAAGCCGTTTTGTAATTTTTCATACATAAAGTTCGTATTCAGTGAATCGTTCTGGAAGCTGACTTCATTCGTAGTTTGAGCATTTGTCCCTAAAGCCATCAGGAGACTTAGAAAATAAAAGTATTTATATACGTTTAGATGCATAGTGAGAAATTTAATATCCAGGGTTTTGAGTCAGGTTTGGGTTTTTACTTCTTTCAACGCTAGGTATAGGATATAGCCCATCCGTTGGGTCCCAATGTTCTTTTTCGTTGAGCACCTCATTGGTTTTATTTAGGCGATTAAGATCCAACCAGCGGTGGCCCCATTCCGCAAACAGTTCTTTTTTTCGCTCTTCCAGAATAAAGTCCACTAGTGTGTGTGAAGCATTAATGTCGCTTTCTTCTATATTTGTTAATCCAGCGCGCTGCCTTATTGTATTAAGATCTTCCAGAGCTCCAGAGATATTTCCCATTTGAGCACGCGCTTCTGCACGAATTAAAAATTGTTCCGCCAGCCGAAGCACCATAGCATATTCTGTGATGTTATTTATGCTGGAACGATCTTTATATTTATATACATAGCTGTATTTATTAGAGGAATTCGAAAACTCAGCGATCCAATTTAAAAGGCGTAAATCATGATCTTTAAAGTCTGAAACAAAATTCTCGTTTAGTTTGATCCTGGTTGTAGAAGTACCGATAAAGGTGTACCCTTCTGAAGTTGATGTTAGTATATTCCCCCGGCCGGCTGGAGAAATTTGCCATATCGCTTCATCGGAATTGGCAAGAAAGGTTTCATTGAGCTTCGTTAACTCATAATGGGAGCTGTTAATGACTTCAGCGCTTAAACGCTCAGCCTCATTCCAGTTTTCCAGGTATAATTGCACTCTTGCAAGCAGGGAAGTGGCGGCAAATTTATTGATGGTATATTTTTCGTTATCAAAATAATCTTCTTCTAAAATTTCATTGGACCGTTCAAGATCTAACACAATTTGACGATAAATATCCTCTGATGTTCCGCGAGGAATTAATGCATTCTCTTGATAATCTGTGGTTAGGACCAAAGGAATATCGCCAAACAAATTAACCAGGTAAAAATGGCAAAAAGCGCGAATGAACAGTGCTTGTCCTTCTAAACGAAGGCTTACATTTTCGGGAATAGCATCTGAATTTTGTAGGCCTTCAAGAAGGTTGTTGGCTAAATAGATGGTATTATAACTGCTGGACCAAATCCCTAATATACCGGCATTATCATTAAAAAGCTCATTTTCTGTAAACTGATCCAGTGTGGTATTATTACGGTTTATAGGTTCTAATACATCTGCTGAAAGTCCGCTTAAAACAGATATGCTATTTATAGTTCCTCCAGAAAAATCAGCATTAAATAGTTGATAGTAAATTCCCTGCATAGCGCTTTGGGCGGTCTTAGTAGATGAAAATACAGTTGTTGTGACCATTTTATCATCAGGAACGTCTATTTCTACAAAGCTTTCACAGGCATGTAAGAATGTGCTTAGTATGGCAAGGATGATGATTTTTATATAAAATATTCGTTTCATTATAATGTTCTTTAAAAATTGAATTCTATTCCTGCTGTAAAGGTTCTAAGAACAGGAATATAGGTTCCAGAGACCTGTGGATCTAATCCTTTATACGAGGTAAAGGTTACAAGGTTTTGTCCGTTTAAAAACAAACTACCCCTATCTATCCTGAGCTTTTGCGTAAGCGTCTGGGGCAGGTTATAGACGATAGAAATTGTTTTAAGTCTTAAAAATGAAGTGTCGGTCGTCGAAAAATCGCTGTTGGCAGCTAGCGTATTTGCCCGTCCTGCGGCAGATAATTGAGAAGGTTTTTGAAGATTATCATTCTTTGTGACTTCATCGATTTGATTAATAATATTCCCAATGTTACCGGTTTGAAATAGGGCCTTTCGACCGTTTTGTTTTACAAATTCCCACAGAAATTGCATGGTGACGTTTTTATAGATAAGCGTATTCCCCAAACCACCGTAAAACGCTCGGCTATTGTCTCTTATTGAAAGCCTGTCGGCGTAATCGAAGCTTCCGTCTTCATTAATGTCCTCTACCTCGTATAAGCCTGTTTCACTATTAATTCCTATATAACGATAGAGCAAACTAATGTTTAACGGATGACCTATTCTATAGATATTGGCGTATGAGGTTTGTTCGATATCTGGAAACGCCACCAGTTTATTTTTAGGAATACTGATGTTAAAACTTGTTTGCCATTTGAAGGTATCGGTACTAATATTTTTTGTATCCGCTACCAACTCCCAGCCGTAATTTTCTACTGTGGCGGGAAGGTTTGATAAAATGGAATTAAAACCTGTTGTGCTAGGCAAAGGAAAACCTACAAGCTGGTTAGAAGAGCTGTTTTTGTACCAGCTCAATTCAAAATTCAACTTATTTTTAATAAACCCAACATTAATTGCGGCTTCCGTTTTTTTGTTTTCTTCCCACGAATAGTTGGGATTAGTAAGCTGGGAGGGTAGCAATCCTCCGGGAGCCTGCGTAGCTTCGTAGGCATCAAGATATCCGTAATCTCCTATTTGATCATTTCCTGTGGTGCCGTAACTGGCCCTGAGTTTCCCAAAACTTAAAAAGTTTAGGTTGTCTAAAAATTTTTCTTCTGAAAAAATCCATGCCGCACCAATGGCTCCAAAGTTTGCAAACCGGTTATTTTTACCAAATCTGGAAGAGCCGTCCCGGCGACCGGTAAGGTTTAAAAACAGCTTTTTGTCCCAATTATATCCCATTCGTGCAAACGCTGCGCTATATCTATACTCAGCCGTACGATCATTGTTTACCGTAACATCTTCAGCATTCATTAAATTCCCAATTTGGGATTCGGCACTATATCCATATCCGCTTAGGCTAATTCTTGAATCTTTATTTTGCTGAAATGTGGTTCCTATAAGTATGTTTACTTCATGTTTTTTTATGGTCTTATGGTACGTTAACTGGGGTTCGATAATCCATGAATTTCGATCGATTATAGAATTAATGGATCGCGCTGCCAGGGATTCCCAACTATCGGGATTGTAAGCACGAAGCGGCATTTTTAAAAGCTCATCACTATTATAATTGGTATAGCCCGCACTTGTTTTCACCTCTAATCCATCGAATAGTTTATAGGATAAACTTAGGTTTGAGATTAAATTACGGGATGTAATTGTGCTGCTATTATTGAGCCCTGCAAGGGGATTATCCCTATTTGCAATGCTCCAATCCTCCCAGTTTAAGGATCCATTATCGTTATATATGGCGGGCGCATTAGGGGGAAGGTTGATAGCGGCAGAGGCCAGTGATTGGCCAAGGGAATGGAGAAGATTGTTGGTATCTACACCATAGTTTATAGAAAGGTTAATGTTAAACTTATTGTTATTTGAGTTATGGTTAACCTGTAAGGAATTAGAGAGTTTCCAATAGCTTAAATCTCCCGGGTATATAGTACCCTCTCTATAAAAATTGCTGCCTAGTCTAAAAGAGGTATTTTTTTGTCCGCCACTAAGGGTAACCTGGGCACTTTGAATTTCAGCTTGTCCACCAAAAAAATCCTCTTGCCAATCTATATCCCTATTTTTATCCCAAATTAATAGATCGTAAGCGTTGGAGTTTGTAGGTTCTACATTATCATTTAAGAAAGCGCTCCTTCGAATATCTAAATATTCTGTGGTGTTCAATAAATCCATTTTACCAGATGCCGTACCGATACCGGTATAAAACCTAGTATTAAGCCTCGTTTTACCGATATAGCCTTTTTTAGTTGTAATCAACACAACGCCATTAGCGCCCCTGGAACCATAGATAGCGGTAGCATCAGCATCTTTTAAAATCTCAATACTTTCGATATTAGAAAGACCAATGGTATTTAAAGGGTCTATACCATTAGTAGATATACTTGACGAATAGCTAAATACCGGCGAAGAATTGATAGGAACCCCATCAATAATATATAGCGGTAGATTACCATTATCATCTTGAGTATCTCTTAGACTATTTTGGCCCCTTATTCTTATTATCGGGGCACCACCCGGGGCTCCTCCTCTTTGTGTAATTTCTACTCCCGCCATTCTTCCCTGAAGCGCCTCTATAGGACTAATAACGGTTTGACGTTTTAAATCGTCACCTGATACTCTTGCTATATTTCCCGTTCGTTCCCGCTCGGTGGTATTATAGTAGCCGGCGTTAATAACGACCTCAGATAATGCATCGTTAGCGGGTTGCATTTGCAAGTCTCCTTTAAAGCTAGGCGTTATAACCTTCTGTAGGCTTTGATAACCTACGTAAGAGAAGAGTAGGGTATCACCAATGGAAGCCCGAATACTGTACTTTCCATCCAAATTGGTCATCGTACCCGTTGAGGTTCCTTTTACGATCACGTTAACGCCTGGTAGGGGCAAGCCTTCCTGGTCACTAATAGTTCCCGATATGATTTGTTGGGTTAGGGGATTTTCGGGATAGGCCGGGACGATGCCTAATTGAAAAAAAAGGGATAATAGGGGGATTAGCACTGCAATATTGCAGCACTTGTAATTATTTTTCATAATTTCGCTGTGGTTTTGTTTGTCTTTAAATAGTTCATCAAGCCATAAGCCTTCCCTCTGCTTCCAAACTTGTGGGAAGGCTCTTTTAGCTTTAGCCTAGCCGATTACGGCTCATTCAAATGGTGTGGTTTTGTTTTTTCTCTTATAGCTATTGGTTTTAAAGGTTATATTAATATTAAGGGTTTACAGCTCCAAATAATTCAAAATTTAATATTCAAGATTCAAGATTCAAGATTCAAGATTCAAGGTTTGAACTGATTCCTGGTTTTGATTATCACCTCTCACACTTCACTTTCTACTTTACGTTTTCATACTTCCCAATTTCAATGGTCATTTCGACTGTAGCGTAGTGGAATGGAGAAATCTCCTCTTTCAATCCAAAATAATTCCAAATTGAGAATTCAAAATTTCATCCTGATTTTCACTTTCTACTTTTAAACTTTCCTACTCATTTTTTAAAAACCGGCCCAGCTTGCCTGTAATAGCAAATATTGGATTTGCACAACTAAGGAAAACCCTGTATTTTTAGCATTGCGAGTACTAAAGAATACAATGGTTATCCCTGTGCTATGCCTATGTGGTTTGCGCAGGAGCCAGGCCGGTAACACCGGGCAAAAGGCAGGGCATTTTGCTACCGGCTACGCCCAAATTATTCTGGTGGACGCTTAATGTTTTTTGAAATAGGTTGCAATGATCGGGGCTGTGGTTCTTTGTTATGAAAAGAGAAAAAACATCTATGCGGCAATAAGCCGTAAAGGTTTTTTGTAAGATATAGAGTTCTCGTTTTCATAATTCTAATAGTTATGTAAACGATGTGTACTCGGAAAACAAAGGTGAGACCGTTTTGGATAACCAATAAGCGAGTCTCAATGCTTTGCAAGTGGTACCGCTAAGAACCTCCAAGTTGATCACTTGGTTCCCCAAAGACTTACATGAGACCCGCCCTATTGGTTTATATCGCGAAGATACAAAATCCAATAGACTGCGAGCTCATGATCAACTCATAGGGAAAATTAGCGGTTTTCTTGTATGAGTGACATCGTTAGTGATGTAAATTCTATCCCATCACTTAATTGTCGCATATCATTAATAACACAAATATAAAAGTTTGTCATAAAACGACCAACTTTTTAAGTTAAAAAAATAGATGAGTATCATAAATAGATTAGATCAAGTATTTAAGGAAAATAAAATTACTAATAGAGTTATTGCTAAGTATATTAAAAGATCTGAAGGAACTGTTTCAAAATGGCGAAATAATAAAAGACAACCTTCTATGAACGAACTCAACAAAATTGCGGAATTATTGAGAATAGATGTTCGAAATCTTTTAAATAAAAGTGATTGGTCAGAAAGCAAAGCCCCTACTTATTTGGAGTTTAAAAAGAGTTTAAAGAAAAGTTGATTAGCTATTAAAAAATTAAAGTTTTAGTTTACTGTACTTATCCATAATTTCACCGGTCACAAAACTTTTAAGACCAATTATTTTATTCTCCTTACTATTATATTCTACTTCCACAAAAAACCTGAAAAGCGCGTATACAGCAAATCGGGAATTCCCCGCTGTAACCATATCCAAGAAATCCCCTTGGGTAAATAATAAATCGTATTGCTCATGATCTGATAATAGTTTATATTGGTAAAGCGTCAAAACCTTCATAATCAAAAATCTATTAATAAAAGTAATGAAGCATGTTAATATCTGTTGCTATTAGCAAAATTTTCTAGCATTAATACAAATCCAGGAGTGTAATGATTTGGTTATAATAAGCTATTTACGCATATATTCCTGCCATTGTACAATCAGATATTTATTTTTACCTGATTTTTTTAGATCTAGAAAACCATAATCATAAACAAAAAAGTATACATCCCCTCTGGAATTTTTCCAATAATGAGTGAAAAAACCGGGATTAAAACCGTCGTTTAGGAGTGCTGATTTCCTTACCGTAGTATAGCCCTTGTAATTATAGGTTTTTAAAATCTTTCGGTTTATTTTTAGTTGACGATCGATCTCGAGATAAAAAGCCTCTGTTTTTTGTCGTGTTTCATACTGGTGAACGGATTTACATTTGGTCGAACAAAATTTCTTATCCGACCTACCAATAATACGTGATTCACAAACCGGGCATCTCTTCATAGCAATAAACGTATATTATACGACTAATATACCGCTAATATTTTTAAAATGCTGTAATATTGAACAATGGGTTCGATTAAAAATATTACACTGTATAATCTGATGATCAATAATCAGAAGGTGATTGGTATCCGGTTCGCTCCAGATAAGGTTATACAGGCACTTATAAAAAGTCTGGATAGCCCAAAATGGAGCCCTAAGTACCATTTGGTCTATATTCCCAATAGCAAAGAAAATCTGGCACAATTGAATAATACGTTTAAAGGAGTTGCCTGGATCAATTATAATCGTTTCTTAACCAACAGGCTTATAAATACCGGTAATGAAAAGGTAGATGCGGATTGGTTTCGTCACAGAATCCTCCCCGATAATTATCGCCGTGGTCCTGAAGATTACCTGCTTAAATTAGAACTTAAACGTTATGCCATAAATACAGTACGAACCTATGTGACTTTTTTTGAACAGTTTATCAATTACTATCCCGATAAAGACCCATATACACTAAATGAAACGCATATACGCGCTTACCTGCAAAGGCTCATTCACCAAGAAAAGTCAAACTCCTATCTCAACCAGGCCATCAATGCTATAAAATTTTATTATGAAGTGGTATTGGGTATGCCCAACCGTTTTTATGAAATCGAACGCCCCAGAAAAGCATATAGACTCCCACAGGTTATTTCTAGAAAGGAAGTGCTATCCATAATAGCCCATACCAACAATCTAAAACATAAATGAATAGTCCAGCTTATCTATGGTTCCGGCTTACGCAGAAGTGAATTACTGAATTTAAAAATTAATGATATCGATAGCAAGAGAATGCTGGTAAGGATAAAACAGGCCAAAGGGAATAAGGATCGACTAAGCCTATTATCCCATAATGCATTATTAAATTTACGCAGCTATTATAAAATCTGGAAACCCAAAGACTATCTCTTTGAAGGTCAAAAAGGGGAAAGATACTCTGGCCAGGCCGTAGTAAATATCATAAAGAACGCGGCTTTAAAAGCTAAAATTTCTGTTCCAGTAACCCCGCATATGTTAAGGCATAGTTTTGCGACGCACTTGTTGGAGGCAGGGGTCGATTTGAGACAAATACAAGTTATACTGGGGCATCAATCCACAAAAACCACAGAAATTTATACGCACGTGGCTACAAATACTTTTAAAACAATAAAAAATCCACTAGATTAGTACTTTAACTAAAATGGATATAACACAACTTGTTGTGTTATCCGTACGTTACCTACAATTTGATGATTGCATACACAACAAACATAGAAAGTGTTATAATTGAAAACTTTTCAAATGCAAAAAAGTCAATAACTATTATAGTTGCTTGGTTTACAAATTCTAAAATTATTGAATCACTTATCAGCATTAAAAACAAATCTAATATTGATATAGAAATTTTAGTTGATGATAATCATATAAATCAAAAATATTTTTTCGAAAAACATCAAGAAAATTTACTAAACGCTGGAATTTTAATAAAAAAACAAAATATTAAAAAATTCAATCATAATAAATTTTCAATAATTGACAAGAAAAAAATTATTACTGGTTCATACAATTATTCAGTTAAAGCAAACAAAAATCTAGAAAATATCGTTGTTTTTAAAAATAAAAACATAGCATCTTATTATCTCAGAATTTTTAAGTTTTTAACAAAAGAAAAATATATTGATGAAAATGTAGAGTTATTATTTGAAGATATTGAATTTGCAAACAAATTAATATCAACATATTATCCTTTTAACCGAATACTATTTAATAAATTAAAAGATAAAATTAAAATAGGAGAATGTTATACATACCCAAATGGATTATATGACGAAATCCATTATGAACCAGGACTTATCTTTAATCAAAAATACACGTTGCATAAAGAATTAGTGAAGACAATTAAAAAGAGAAATAAAGGAGAATTATCATTTGAAGATATGGATTCCCCTTTCAATCAAGAATTTAATTTACCGATTGACAAGGAGTTAATTAAAAGCCATATCATAACAGAAATTAGTGACTTTAATCATTCAACTCTTCAAGAAACTGCACACTATGACAAATCAGAAATTGATTACGAACAATTTGGAAAGGATTACGAGGAATTAGAAATTGCAGTTGACAGATATTATACCAGAAAGTTTAAAAAAACATTCAGTAAGAAAAAATTAAAAGCTATTTTAAACAAAGAAATTGATATTATTAAAGAAAACTATATTTGGATTAATAATTTCGAACCATTCCTAAACGACAATATTGTTTTGGAAATTTATAAAAAACTGTAGGTAACACCGGTAACCGTTGCACAAGCCAATAATTTCAAAAAATCCTGATTTAAATAAGCCGCTTTAAGCGGTTTTATTGTTTAAAGTTGGTAGCCTATACTCCAAAAATTGGAGTGCTTAGAAGGCTACTTTTTAGTGCTCCTACAAGGTTTTGATAATAAATGGACTGGGCAAGCTGGGCTGCCCCAGTTTTTATACGTTTACCCGAATATTTGAGGTACTTCTTCAGGTTATAGGCAATGGCAGCCAGGTGCATGCACTTATTGGCCTGTTTGATCCCAATTGTGTGAATCTTCCGAAGTCCTAGATGTTCTTTCAAAATACCAAAGACAGGTTCTACCGTGCTCTGGCGCTTACCTTTCATATAACGGCCAAGCCTGCTGTTTACTCGTTGGTTGTTGCGTTCATATTCTTCACGGTAGGCGGTAATGTTGATCCGCTTCTCATGGCTCTTGCCAATACAAGCCGCTTTGATGGGGCAGCCCTTACAATCACTGCGTTTGGTAAAATAGTTATCCTTAAGCGTACCTTTCTCCAACTTCTGTTTCCGGAAGGTTACTTTCTTGCCCTTTGGGCACAACCAGTAGTTCCCTTCTTTTACATACTTGAAGCCTTCAGGGCCACCTTTATACGTACCATGGGCAGGAATGTAACTTTTGATCCCTTTACCTTCCAGGTAATGGTAGTTCTCCCCGCTGCTATAACCAGCATCGGCCAACAGATGTTTCCAAATCAAGCCTTCCCGACGTAAGCGGCGGTTTAAACGCATGGTGGTATCCTGTAAATATTGATTGTCTTTCTTATCGGCATGATATCCATGGATATCAGTGATCACATGGAAACCGGTATCCACTGCCATATTGCAGAGATAATTCAGTTTCCTGGCCTTGCCGGGCTTTACGCTGATACGGGCATCAGGATCTGTAGGACTGTAGTGTGTTTTATTACTAGTATAGCGGCTTCCCTTATTTTTAGCCCCGGGACGCATATCCTGGTCCTGGCTCCACTTTTTGTTTCGGCTCTCAATATCCTGAAGTTCCTTTGGACTGGCGCTGATCTGTTGTTGCTGCTTTGGGGCTTTATTGATCTTGGCTTTGCGGTCACGCTGGCTTTGTACCCGTAACTTAGCAAGATGATTCGCCAGTTCTTCGGCCGGAACTTTAATCTCCAGGCTATCCATGGAGGCGTTGGCTTTTATCGGAGCTGAGTCTATCGCCTGGGTATGTCCCTTGACCAGTCCCGATTCGATACAAAGCTGCAACACTTTGGTAAAGACTTCTTCAAAGATATCATCCGGAAATAACTGCCGGGTACGGCTTAGGGTACTATGCCAAGGAAGTTCTTCATCCACATCATAGCCCAGAAAATAGAGGATATCCAAACGCATTGAAGCATGAGTTATAACACCGCGGTCGGTAATCATATTTTCCAAATAGCCGACCAAACAAAGTTTAAAAAATACCACCGGGTCAATACTTTTTTGACCGCTGGTACCGTAAAACTTTTGGGTAAGTCTATAGAGAAAATCTAGAGATAGCGCGTCTTTTAAACGCCTGTAAAAATTCTCTTCGGGGATCCGGTCACTTAACCGAAAGGAGGTGAAGAGTTTTTCCTGATAATTCTTTTTGCCCTGCATGCAGTAAATTAGCTCTTTTTACTAACTTGTGCAACAGACACACCGTGTATAATTAATGGCTGGTTCTCGCCTACTTACGAAAATCCTCGCGGATTTTCTATTCGGTTTTTATTTGTTAAATTAGATGCTTAAACACGCCACTAATCATACACAAACACGTTGTAAGTAATGCCGAAAAACCCAGAAACCGAATGAAAAAGACAATATTTGAAATTACCAAAATGGACTGTCCTTCAGAGGAAAATCTAATCCGAATGAAATTAGATGGAATTTCAAGCATTGCGAATTTGGAGTTTGATATTCCGAATCGAAAATTGACCGTTTTTCACAGCGGAGAAATTGACCAAATCGAAAAGTCAGTTATCGAACTAAATTTAGGTGGAAAGAAAATCTCGACTAAACAAACCGACCAAACGGAATTTAAAGAAAACAAAAACCAAAAAAAGCTACTTTGGTCTGTACTCGTTATAAATTTTGCGTTTTTTATAATCGAAATGACAACAGGAATTATCTCAAAATCTATGGGACTTGTTGCCGATAGTTTAGATATGCTTGCGGACAGTTTTGTTTACGGAATTAGTTTGTTTGCGGTTGGCGGAACAGTAATAAAGAAAAAACGGATTGCCAAACTTGCTGGATATTTTCAAATAATACTTGCGATTATTGGATTTGTAGAAGTTTTAAGAAGATTTTTCGGAGACGAGAAACTTCCCGATTTTTCGACAATGATTATCGTTTCGATTTTCGCACTTATCGCAAACGGAATTTGTCTTTATATTTTGCAAAAGTCAAAAAGTAAAGAAGAAGCACATATGAAAGCGAGTATGATTTTCACCTCGAATGACGTGATTATAAATTTAGGAGTAATAATTGCAGGAATTTTAGTGCATTATTTGAGTTCTAATAAACCTGATTTGATTATTGGAACAATCGTTTTTATATTGGTAATTCAAGGAGCGTTTAGGATTTTGAAATTAAGTAAGTGAATGAAAAAAGCACTACTTACAACACCGTATATAGCTCATAGCTGGGCAGTTGCTTAATCGAAGTTTAGGCATATTTGCGAAGTCCGCCAAATTTTTTAATTTGACTTATTGAGAAAAAAAGGTAATAAGAAAATTAAAAAATCCGGCTAGTGCTTAACCGAAAAAAATATTGATAATTTGCACGCTACGAGCCATATACAAGACCGTTAGCCAGCATTAATATCGTGAGACAACTAAAAATAGAAAATTTAAAAAGGGAAATTGAGAATTTCAAAGTTGATGAAGAAAATTCCTATTTAAATAGCTACCAAGAATTCATCCAGTATTTCAGTAAAATACCAAAAATCGAAAAACATCATTTGATAATTTCAAGTCATTTCGTTTATGGGTGGATGCCAACAATTTTAAAATTAAAACTGAACAATTTAGAAGAAGTACTTCAAATTCTAAACAAAGCCAAAACAGACAAAATTTTAAATTATAAAGAACTTGAAAAATTGAGAATTTCAATTAATAATTCTTTGGTAGGATCATCAAAACTGCTTCATTTCATAAATCCAGAAATTTATCCAATTTGGGATAGCAAAATTTTCAAATATTGGTCCGGAAATAAAACAACATACGGAATTCAAAAACCTGAAAATTATTTAGAATTTACCAACCAGGTTAAGAAAACTATTCAACACAAAGAATTTGCTAAAATTCATAACAAGATCAATGAATTACTCAAGTATGACGTAAGTTCTGTACGTGCTTTAGAATTATTAATATTTCAATCTTATAAATAGATTAAAATGAATAAAAGCAAAGTAATCGACCTCAATATCAAAAAGGACTACAATAGAAAATTGGATAAAATTGTAGAAAAATTAGAAGATATTGACAAGGTGATTTTCGGATCTATGATTGAACTTTCAACTTCTGATAAATGGAAAGATTGGTCAGAAAAACAGAAAGAAGGAACTGTTTTTGAATTTAATGAGACAATGTTCGAAAACTGCCCGGATATTAATGTTGCAAAACTACTTGATTTGAGAAGAAAATTAGATTCCACAATTCTTGAATTAACGCAGGCTAACAAAGAACTAAGCTAACTTCCAAGCATTTTATCCCAATTTTGATACATAATTTTCATCATACGGTAAACCCGATTTTGCCACTGCAAAAGCCTGTTTTAGCAGTTTATTGCATACGGTAATTAGCGCGAGCTTCTTACTTTTTCCTTTTGCTATTATTCTCTCGTAGATATCCCTGCAGGCCTTATTATGTTTACAGGCAGTAAAGCTGCACATGAACAGTAGGTTTCTAAGCTTTGGATTACCCATTTTACTGATTCTACTTTTGCCCCGCACAGTGGATCCTGATTGACGAATAATTGGAGTAATTCCAGCATAGCTACATAACTGGTTCCCATTCTCAAAATTGGTAAAACCATTAGTTAATACTAATAACATAATACCTGTTTTGTTGCCTATTCCTGGAATACTTCTTAGAAGTGTAAGCTGCTTTTGTTGCTCATCTTTAACAATCTCACTTAATCGATTCTCAAGAGTTAATAGTTCCTTTTGTAGCACTTTAAGTGATCTTTTTAAGGAATGATAAACGACTTTTGATGGTTTGCCTAGTACCTTTTCTCCATGAAGCTTATTCTTTAGTGCTGTACTCTGCTTAGTATAAATATCTATTAAACGAAGTAACTGAAGGGCTTCCGCCTGGCTATTGTCTCTTCCCATGTACAAAGGTACCTCATTGATACATGCATATTCGCATATCGCTTTGGCATCGGACTTATCCGTTTTCACTTTAGAGAGCTTCATCTGGATAAAACGCTTTACTGATAAAGGATTTACTACTGAGACTTTTATTCCTTGCTCATAAAGAAACTGTGCTAGTCTATAGTGATAATACCCTGTAGCTTCCATGACCACCAAGTCTTCTTTAATTAGAATCTTTAAAAAGCCTTTAAAACCAGAGCCAGTATTTTCATACTGAAAATACTTCCCTTTTGAGTTGGCCACATCAAATACTCCTTTACTGATGTCTACACCATAAATTTCATTATTTTTATTCATAGAAAAATGATTGAGAAAGGACACCTACTTTGGTTTTCATCGACTTAAAAACGAGATCCAGGTCTCATAGAACTAAACGAAATTAAAGTAGAAAAGAGACGGGATTATCAATGTTGACGGAATCTCAAGTTCCCACGCGTATTATAACCTTACTCCTCTCTTTTGTTCTTTCATATTAACGGATAAAAGTTAAGAAATCAAACTTAAGACGTATATCGCAAATAGGCGGTAAAATTCTAAAGAAAATATTTAACTTGATCAACAAATAAAATCGTTAAGCCGACAAATTCGCGTCCCCTACTCCGCCAACTTGCGTTAGTGTGCCGAGCAAACAATGACCGGCAATAAATAGTCATTGTGAACTATAATTAAGATGGTAGAATCGACCTACCGGTGTCGTCTTATAGGAGAAGGCATCAAACCACCCAAAGATGCTTTGGTAAAGAGCCAAGGTATTGAGCGTTTAGGAAACGGCCAGTCAAGAATTGGTCAGGTATGATTAAGAGAGATGAACAAAAGTGAACCCCTTCTGAGGTGTCGAGAAGTTGCTACATCCTGTCAAAAGCCACGAAGTATCGCACGGGGTTAAAGAGTATAGCAGTTACCTATTTATTGGCTATACGTATCCACCCCACCAACTGCATCTTGATTAGTTAACTTTCTACCGATAGCTTTGCTCTAAAATAATATTTATTATGAGCAAACAGGGAGAAATGTACACTTTAGTTAATGACTATCGTAATAGCGGTCTTTCGGCAAAAGCTTTTAGCAAAGAAAAAGGAATCAGTCCTTCCACCTTTTGTTACTGGATCCGCAAAAAGAAAGATGAAGATCGGCCCGGGGGATTTGTAGAAGTTACCAAGGGATTAAAGTCGTCATCGGGTGAGCTGGAACTTATTTATCCCAACGGGGTCAAACTCCAAATGAATGCTGCGGACCTGGGACTTATTGCCCGGTTAGTTAAGTTGTATTAATGTTCTCCTTAGGTTCCTCCCATAATTATCACTTTTATCGTAAGTCTTGTGATATGCGAAAATCATTTAATGGCTTGAGCGGGCTGGTGAGAAATGAGCTCAACCGGAAGCCTACCAGCGGTGATGTGTTCGTTTTTCTTAACCGTAACCGCACCCATCTCAAGCTGCTTCACTGGGAGCGGGGCGGCTTTGTTTTATACTACAAACGTCTGGAGCGCGGAAGCTTTACTCCGCCTGTAATTAAAGAAGATCAGACCAGTTTTACCTGGCCGCAATTGGTACTGATGATAGAGGGTATTACGGTTGAAAAAAGTGTTCAGAAACTGCGCTACTCCCACTAGAAAATAATCGTGTTTTATTAGTAAAAACAGGGGTTCACGGTAGGTTTAACAGGTCTGTTTTTGTATCTTTAACCCATGCAAGAACCCTTAGAAAACCTTACTAAAGATCAGCTTTTGGTCCTCCTGAAGAAGGAGACGAAAAAGAGGGGAAAAGCTGAAAAAAGTGTTTCCAAAAGGGAGCAAGAAGTTAAAAAAGCACAGCATGAGATTGCTGACCTGAAATTCCAGGTGGAGTACTACAAACGTCTGGCCTTTGGCCAAAAAAGGGAACGTTTCGAAGGGGATAAGAACCAGTTGGGCCTTCCCTTTGAAATGGAGCCCCAAAAGGCAGCGGCACAAGAATCCGGGTTAAAAGAAAAGCTCAGTGGCCAGCGTCGCAAAAAAACTTCCAACCACAAAGGAAGAATGGCCCTTCCGGAGCATCTTGAGGTCAAAGAGATCGAGATCTATCCTGAAGAAGATATTACCGATATGGTTTGTATTGGCAAGGAAGTGACCGACGAGCTGGAATACGAGCCTGCCAGATACTATATTAAACGCTACATCCGCTATAAGTATGCTCCAACCAATAAAGAAGGAGTAATCATCGGGGAACTTCCCGAGCGGGTGATCGAAAAGGGAATCCCGGGGGCCGGACTCCTAGCTTCGATCTTGGTCGATAAGTACCAGGACCATCTCCCGCTCTACCGACAGCTGCAACGCTTTAAAAGGGCGGATATCCCCATAGCCTCCTCCACACTGGAAGGCTGGACCAGGCAAAGCCTTAAAATCATCGATATCCTTTACCAACACCTACTGGAGGATATTCGCTCCAAAGGATATCTGCAAAGTGACGAAACCCCCATAAGGGTAATGGATCCCGCTAAAAAAGGAAAAACACATCAAGGGTATTATTGGGTACATCATTGTCCCATGGATGGCAGCGTACTCTTTGATTACAGGCCCGGGCGTAGCCGTGAGGCTGCCGATCATGTATTGGCCGGGTTTAAAGGCTACCTTCAAAGTGATGGCTATGCCGCTTATGATAAAATCGGCAAGCGTGAAGGGGTTACCCACCTGAACTGCTGGGCCCACGCCAGAAGGGAATTTGACAAGGCAAAAGATAATGATAGGGAGCGCGCTGAAAAAGCATTGGGCTTTATCCAGAAACTATACGCGGTAGAAGCCCAGGCACGAGAGCAAAACTTAAGCCCGGAGCAGCGTAAGTCCCTGCGATTGGAAAAAGCACTGCCTGTCATCAATGAATTTGGCAAATGGATGTTCGATCAGATGAAGCATCGGCTAATCCTTCCCAAAAGTCCTATCGGAAAGGCCTTCAAGTATTCTATGGATCGTTGGGACCAACTTAGCGCCTATCTTTTTGATGGTATTCTGGAGATCGATAATAATTTAGTGGAAAATGCCATCAGGCCATTGGCACTGGGCAGAAAAAATTACCTGTTTGCAGGTTCTCATTCAGCAGCAGAAAGAGCCGCAGGAATCTATTCCTTCTTTGCCATCTGCAAAAAGCACGAGGTGAATCCATTTGAGTGGCTTAAATATACCCTAGAGAATATTATGTCCATCAACCATAAGAACATCCGAAATCTCTACCCACAGAATTACAAGAAATTACAGCAAGTTTAGATCAAGTTTACAAGAAGGGAATCCGGTAAATAAAATTATGCTAAGTTAGTAGATGTGGTTGGTGGGCCGCATACGTTGTACTAGCCTGTAATTTTTAAAAAATAACATTTATAGCGGTTTATATAAGTAAAGATTGGTGTGTTTGTTTATGGGGTAATAGAGCTTCTTGGAAGTATTTTAAGGGAGACCGTAATGGGCATTAGGGGGTTATAGTTAGATTTAGGATAGGGGAGAAACAAGAATTACTTATAGTCTTTTACCGCAGTATTTTACTTATTCTCCGCCATATTTTGCAGGTATACCCACACTTTTAGATTCTATAGTCCATAAGAGGCTCACTATCCACCATCGTTCACCATAGTAAGTTAATTGATAGCTGTTTATTCCTTTTTCTTCAGTACCTTCAGAATCTTTACCATAAAAACTCTGGAATACTTGAGCAATTCCATTGTATTCATCGACAACTTTATGAATTTCTTTTTCAAGATATCCTTGTTCATAGTATGGGTCTTTCAAAAGACTAAGGAATTCATCAAGGGATACCGTTTCAGCCATTGTAGAATCAGCAACAGTGAATATTGCAGAGGGATGAAATAAATTTCTAATGGCTGTTGTATCCATCTGTTCTCCTTTTTCTATGGTTATTTGATCAAGTAGTTCATCAATAATTCCGTCAATAGATTTAACAGGAGCATCTGTTTGTACTTGAGCTAAAGAATTGATTGAAACGGTCAAAAAAAATATTAAACTAAGTAAGTATTTCATACAGTTTCCAATTAGTATTGATGATGGTATTTGAGAACTAAAGATAGTAAAAAGAATTGAATTTTATTTGTAACTTGTTGTTTATGTGTAGTATATAAACGTGTGTAAATAAATATACTCGGACTATCGCTGGTTATCTTTTAGGAATTAAGAGGTCCGAAAACCTTACTCAACTAAGTTGCTTCAAGCGGTTTTTCTATTATAACTGAACTATTTGGAGACTTGCTAATAAGGGTCTTAAAAATTTTAGAAAGAAAAGGTAATAGGTTGTTGGTTAGATTAAGAAGGAAAGATAAGCGCAAAATATTATTGATCTTAGCTATTAAGAATTTCTAAGATCATCTATCAGATTAGTACATTAACTAAAAATTTCAACTTTAATATTAACTAACGCTAACAAACATTGAGTACAGGATTCAAGAGATTTGTTATATTTGTAATAAAAGCTGAGATTATGGGAGCCACAGAATTAAGGGAAAAATGGAAAAAATCTATTAAGACGGTAGATGTACGTTTTCTTCAAATGGTAGATGCCTTATATGAAGGTTATTTTAAAAATGAAGTGGTTGCCTACTATCCAGATGGCACCCCTATGACTCGTCAAGACTATAAAATGGCTTTAGATGTTGCTGAAAGTCAAATAGAAAAGGGAGATTTTATTACCGCTGAAGAATTTGAAAAAGAAGAGAATTAGTGTTGGGCAAAATTACTCAAGTAGTTTGGACAAGACAAGCTAGAGAAGCGCTTACAAGCATTTTAGATTATAGGTACAAAGATCTACCCGCTGCCAGAAAAATCGTTAGAAAAGATATCATTGAGGCTTCCAAAAAAATTGTATTTGCAGAGCAGTACCAGCAAGATGAAATCTTCTCAAACTATCGCAGAATAATCGTTAGGGATTACAAATTGCTTTATAAACACCAAAATGAGATGGTGTATATCCTAAATGTGGTTTGTACCAAAGCTAATAATTAGAAATTGATTTTTGTAATTTATTAAAACTTCAATAATAGTTTAAATTTTTGATTATAAATAGATAGCGATGAATATTCAGGCTGAAAAAATAGCCTTTGCAAAAATGCTTTTAGATACTGAAAATCCAAAAATAATTGAGTCTATAAAAAAGATCTTCCAAAAAGAACAAAGCCCAGACTTTTGGGATAGCTTATCTGTGGAGCAACCTGAAGAAATTGAAAAAGCTTCTCTAGAAATTAAAAATGGTGAAGTAACAGATTACGACACCTTTATGCAAAAACATAGATAAATTGAGCGGGAAAATTGTCATTTCAAAAACAGCCAAAAGAAATTAGCTCAACTTTTTGGGTATTTACTTACAGAATGGTCTATTAAGGTTAAAACCGATCTTATTCAAAAATTAGATTCTTCTATAGAAATAATTAAAATCGGCTGGATGAGTACTTTAGCTAAAATGTATATAAAGAAACCCTTTTTTGGTTTATATATGAGTTGTAGCATATTTAAGAAATATGTATCGATACTTTTATATATCGGAAAATATCGATATGTTTGTGAAATGAATTTAAAATTGGCCACAGAAATAGGGAAGTGTTTATCAAACCAAACTAGAGTTCAAATTATGGAGTGGCTAAAAGACCCTAATAAGAATTTCCCGCCACACGACTCGTTAAGGAATTTTGATGATGGAGTTTGCGTAACGAGCATCAAAAATAAATCAGGTCTTTCACAATCTACTATTTCAAATTATTTGACAAATATGGAAAAGTGCGGATTACTTATTATGATAAGACACGGAAAATTTTCATACTTAAAAAGAAATGAAAAACTAATAAAAGAATATTCAGACTTTCTAAAATAAAAAAAAATTATCTGAACATATCTATATATTTAAATATAACGAAATGAAAAAAATATTAATTACTGGAGGATTAGGAAAAATAGCAAAACATTTTGTCAAAAACTTCAACCATACATATGAAATAACTGTTGCGGATATTGTTACTGACAATGATGTCTTTACGGACAATGTGCAAATCGAAAAGGCAGATTTGATGGATTTTTCAGTGTGCTCTAAACTGTGCGATGGAATGGACATCGTTATCCATTTGGCAGGAATAGTCGATCCGATTTCAGAATCTGACGAAATTTTGGAGACCAATATAAAAACAACTCAAAATATATTTAAAGCAGCCGTAGAAGCAAAATGTAAAAGACTAATTTTTGCCAGTAGTGCCCAGACCATCGAAAGTTATCCGACTGATATTCAGGTAAACAAAAATATGCTCGTAAAGCCAAAAAACATTTACGGAGTTTCAAAATGTTTTGGAGAGGCTTTAGCAGCCTATCACGCGTATAATAATGGTATTTCTGCGATTTGTTTGAGAATTGGAGCTTACGAATTTCCAAAAGACTTTACCGAAATGAATGCAAGAGATTTAAGTGCTTTTTTACATCCTGACGACTTTAATCAATTATTGATTGGGTGTATCGAAACAAAAAAGTTACAATATGAAGTTCTGAATGCCATATCAGATAACAGATATAAACGATTGGATATATCGGAAGCAAAAGAAAAAGTTGGATATCAACCAAAAGCTGATGCGTTTGAATTGTTTAACCTTGTAAAAGAATAAAACAGCGAGGGGAATGCATCCGATAAAAAGGTGTTTTAAAACTTCAATACATAACAATGGGAAAAATCTCTAACAGGCTATAAAATTAATATTCCGATATAGGTAGCTCTGAAAAGAAATACTATTTTTATAGGTATTCATTTGTGTATGGAAATCAAAATGAAGTCCTGGAACAAGATACTATTAATAAGTGCAGTCGTGCTCATTTTGGTAGTTGGTTCAGGATTTCTATTATACCAGTTTTTAACTTCGCTGCAACCCCCAGAAATTGAAAAAGCTTCTCTAGAAATTAAAAATGCTTCAGTATTAGTGCTGAAGAATAGGGCAGTGAACGGGAAAAATTTTATAATCCGGATAATCTTTGAACTTATTCTGAAGGCGTAGCTGTTATTTACTTTTTTAGTGTACGTTTAGAAGTCATATGGGTTACAAAAAGTGGATTTATATTTGAAATTAAGGCTGTTTAGGGTTGCTTCTCCGTATCCTGTATTTGACAAAAACAAAAGAACAGTTGGCCATTCTAGATTTCAGGTAAAGCTTATTTTCCAATGATCACTTTTCGATGTGCTATTCCCCAATCTGTAAGATTGTTAATGATGGTTTTTAGTGATTTTCCGTGTTCAGTAAGTTGGTATTGAACAGTCACGGGATGGGTATCTAAAACTTTACGTTTGACCAATTGGTTAATTTCCAATTCCTTTAATTCTTTACTCAACATTCTGTTGGAAATCCCATCGATGTCATTCAAAATATCGGAAAAACGCCTTTGGTTGTAATAACACATTGAGGAGAGAATAGGTATTTTCCATTTTCCACTCAATACGTCCATTGAATCCTGTACGGCTCTCATTTCTTTCTTGTGTTCCTTTCCAAAATCATTTGTATGACAATTCATAATGTTACTTTGTTACACCGGTGTTACTGTTATTTTTAGACACAAAGTTACTTAAAATAACTTCCCTAATTTACCTTTGTTCCCATAAACATAACTAAATTAAAAAAAAATGGATTTTACCAATAAAAATGTAGTGATTACGGGGGGAACCACAGGTATAGGTTTTGCAACAGCAAAAGCATTTATCGAGGCAGGAGCAAGCGTTTGGATAACTAGCAGAAGTGCCGATAACCTGCAAAAAGCAGCACAAAACCTTAGCAGTGCTAAACTGAAAACAGTGGTTTCAGACACTTCCAGTTTATCAGGGATTACTGTTTTAGAAAAAGCAGTGGCAGAAAGCGGAAGCAAAATAGACGTACTTTTTTTAAATGCAGGAATAGCGGTATTCAATTCTATTGAGCAGGTAACTGAAGTCGATTTTGATGCTCAATTCAACACTAATGTAAAAGGAAGTTTCTTCACGTTACAAAAATTACTTCCTCATCTTAACGATGGTGGAGCTGTACTATTTACTTCGTCAACTGTAGCAACAGCGGCCAGTCTAGAATCAAGTGTTTATGCTGCAACCAAAGGAGCACTCAATAAAATTGCCCAGGTTGCTGCCAATGAGTTAGCGCCAAGGAAAATCAGGGTAAACATCGTAAGCCCAGGACCAACGCAAACCGAAGGTCTTGATGGAGTTGTATCCGGCGAAGCAAAGGATTACTTAGCTTCCACCACCTCTTTACAAAGATTGGGCAATCCCAATGAGATTGCAAACGCTGTTTTGTTCTTAGCTTCTAACAAAGCTAGTTTTATTACAGGAACAGAACTGCTGGTAGATGGTGGTGCCATCAACAACTTAATGAAATAATCTCGCTAAACATCTTATTCAATAAAAACCGCTGACAATAAAACTGTTAGTGGTTTTTGTTATTCCATTGGCAGGTGTAAGTTAGCCTACCATCTTGCTTACGATTTTAGACCGATCATCAATGAACTTGAACTAAGGACTAAAAAATATATAGAATTTAAATAGAAGGCTAAGACCAAAGCCTAGGGCAATTAGCAGGATCTTGAATTTAAATACGCTTATCCTTGATTTGCAAACTTTTTAAAGCGATGTACCCTATAGTTTTGTAAAAAAACAATTATGAAGAGTACACAAAAAGTTTGGTTGATTACCGGCGCCTCTAAAGGAATGGGACTTGAAATCACAAAAGCAGTTTTGAAAAATGGCGATAAAGTCATTGCAACTTCTCGAAATACGGACACGCTTTTAGAAAAAATTGAGCTTAACGCTATCCTAAAAGAACGAAAATTACAACTCGAGGATAATTTGCTCCCGTTAAAATTGGATATCACCAATGAAACCGCCGTAGAAAGCGCTATCTTAAAAGGCATAGAGAAATTTGGACGAATAGATGTTGTAGTCAATAACGCAGGATATAACCTGTTGGGGAATATGGAAGAACTAAGTGATGCCGAGTTTCGAAAAACAATGGATGTGAATGTTTTTGCAATGGCTCATATCCTTAGATACGTGTTGCCCCATTTACGAAGGCAACAATCTGGACATATTATTAACACTGCTTCGATGATGGGGTATATGAGCTATCCGTGCAATGGAAGTTACAGTGCTTCCAAATATGCAGTTATAGGATTATCCGAGGCTTTGGCACAAGAAGTTAGGCCATTTGGCATTAAGGTGACCATTTTGGTACCAGGAACCTTTCGCACCAATTTTATGAATGAGGACACCCTAAATGTGGCGCAACATAAAATAGACGCCTATAATTTAGATACACAGGTAGAACAGTTTACGGGGTTGGATGGCAAACAATTGGGAAATCCTAAAAAATTAGCACTAGTCGTCATTAAACTTCCAGAAATGCCCAATCCTCCTTTGCACCTTCCATTAGGTTCTGATAGTTATAGCGCCATTGTAGAAGTTCGTAAAAATGAAAAGAAAGAAATGGAAGAATGGAAAACCTTATCTTTATCTACTGATTTTAAGAAAAAATAAGTTGAAAAAAGCTGCTCCATATAAAATTGAGTCCATAGCTGAACTTCATAGGTTATTCAATTTGCAAACACCAATCCATCCTTTAATAAGCGTGATTGATTTTGAGCATATAAAATTCGATGCCAATAAAATTTGGAGCAGCTTTTATTATGATTTCTATTGCGTAGCCATTAAAAAAGGTGCTTCCGGCAAGTTTCGGTATGGTCAAGGGGATTATGATTTTGATGAAGGCATAATGAGTTTTACCAAACCAGGTCAAATCTTTTCTGTTACGAATCCTACAGATGACCCTGTGTCTGGATATATGATGGTTTTTAAACCAGACCTTATACGTCATTATGAATTAGGAAAGAAGATTGGAAATTATGGATTCTTCTCTTATGCTACCGCAGAGGCACTTCACCTTTCTGAAAAAGAGGACAAGGTTATTATGTCCCTGATGCATCAAATACAGGAAGAAATAAAAACTAATATTGATTATTATAGCCAGGATTTAATAGTTTCGCATATTGACCTGCTTCTCAATTACGCAAAGCGTTTTCACAACAGGCAATTTCTAACGAGAAGTTCCATCAATAACGACATCGTAATAAAAATGGAAGTATTAATGGATGCATATCTAAAAAGCGAGGCTACACAATTGGGTGTTCCAACCGTCAATTTTTTTGCCGAAAAACTCAATCTCTCTCCCAATTACTTAAGTGATCTCTTGAAAAATATCACCGGTAAAAATGCGCAAGCACATATTCAAGAATCCCTGGTAGAAAGAGCCAAAGAACTGCTCTCGACTACCAATTTAAGTATAAAGGAAATAGCCTATGATTTAGGATTTGAATACCCTCAATCCTTTAGTACGATGTTTAAAAGGAATACGCAACAAACACCTTTACAATTCCGAGCATCATTTAATTGAAAAAAATATTACCACTCAAAAAAATTTATAATACCTTTAGTAATAAGGCGAATGAAACAAAACGGTGAAACATACAACAATTTCAGGATAGCTGTTCCGACAGAATTTAAAAACATATTTTCTCATTTCTATTGTGCCGAAAATAAATCCAATGAAACGATAACAAAAACGTTATTACCTTCTTATCAAACCATTTTCATTTTCAATTTCGGAACAAAAGCATTATTCAATTCCAAACAAAATACGCAAATAGAAATGGACAAATGTCTTGTGTTGGGAACAATCAGAAAAGCATTTCAATATTCGTTACCACCCCAATCAAAAATTTTGGTTGCCAATTTCAAAGACGATGCGTTTTATCGGTTCTTTGGCAATATTTCGTTAGCTAATCATTCACCAATACATCCTGATGAACTCTTGGATGAAAATTGCTTTACTTCATTGTGGTATGAACTTGAAAAAAATGATAATGCAGAGGGACAGGTAAACTATATCCTTGAGTTTTGCAAATCCTATTTACAACCACGGGACAAAATAGCTGAACAATTAATAAATTTTAAAGGGCAGTCGCTAAATCCTATTAAAGCAATTGCTATTGATAATGAACAAACTAAGCGGAATATTCAAATTAAACAGAAAAAATATTTCGGGTATTCGGTAAAAGAAATTAACCGCTATAAACGATTTTTAAAAGCCATTGAATATATTGAAAATATTGCTTCAAAGGCTTCGAAGGAAGATTGGTTTACTATCATCAATAATTGTGGTTACTACGACCAAAGCCAACTTATTAAGGACTTTAAACATTACCTAAATCTTAGCCCCACAAAATACCTGAAATTCCAACAAGATATTTGTAATCCTATACATTGATTTTCGTTTTCTTACAATTTTAGGGAAAAGCAACATTCTACTTTTGTTATAACAAATCAAAAAGTAGAAAATGAAACATTTAGTGATTTATGCTCATCCTAATGAGCAAAGTTTGAATGGGCATCTGAAAAAAGTAGTTACAGAACACCTTACCCAAAATGGACACGAAGTAATCCTTAGGGACTTATACCAATTGAATTTTAATCCTGTTCTTTCACTGGAAGATATGGAAGGCCAGCGAATAGGACGGGTTAATGAAGAGGTAAAAACTGAGCAGAATTATATCGTATGGGCAGATTGTATTACATTTATACATCCGATTTGGTGGACAGGTTTACCTGCGATACTAAAAGGCTACATCGACCGGGTTTTCAGTTATGGCTTCGCTTATCAATATGACCAGGGTATTCAAAAAGGCTTACTTGTAGACAAACAAACCGTCATCATTAATACACACGGGAAATCACGTACCGAATATCACAATTTGGGAATGGACACGGCTCTTTCGTTAACATCCGATAAAGGTATTTATTCTTATTGCGGTTTAGAAGTGAAGCAGCATTTTTTCTTTGACAAAGCAGACAGGGCAAATTCCGAAGTTATTGAAGAATGGACGAATCAAATAAAATCTCTATTCGTAGAATGATTTATGTCTTCAAAACTTCGGTTAGTTCCAAAGAACTGGTGCATCGACTAAAGTCTCAGCTTGACAAAATATTTGTGGATGGAAAGTGGAATTTTGATCTTGAAGACAGCGATAATATTTTACGCCTAGATGTTAGTAGGGTTCAAAGGGACGAGACCATTTCTTACCTGAAGTCTCAAAAAATTCATTGCCAAGAACTACATTAGAAAATTTCAAAATAGCTAAAACAAAAACGAATGAATCAGAGAAAAAACATCTTCGATAAAACGACCTATAATCCATTTCTTATTAAGGGTTATAAAGTAGCAAAAAAAATTCTAAAATACAGTTTGTATATATTATTACTGTATTTTGCTTATGAAGGATTTATGGCTTGGGAATAATAGAAAAAGCCCAGCTGCCAATAATTTAGATAAAATAATTTATTACGATGGGAAGGAGCGAATTTTCTAATGACTACAAGCTAATATATCTGTCGCAATTGAAAATCATTTTTTGTTATTCCTTAGAGTTCATTATATCAGGACATAGAACATTTTTATACTATTTAAATAAATGATTTTAATTAATTTTAGGAGTATAAACCTAAAGCTTCTTGCCAGTCCTTTATCGGTAGGGAAGGAGCCACTTCAACCAATGAAAGAGATCCTTGCACATATTAAAACAATTGAACACGGCTTCAAACATATCATAGAAGCTGGAAATAGTATCCTAAACGATAAGAGTCAACATCATTTAGAGCTCGCACAAGAATTTTTGACAGATGAAAGTTATCAGGTAAGAATGTTGGGCACTTATATGCTAGGGGAACTTTCAACCGATCATCCACAAGCCTTAGAAATCCTGAGAACAACAGTGGCGCAGGACCAGAATTGGAGGGTTCAGGAAATGTTAGCCAAAGCCTTTGATCACTTTTGTGCTCGCTTGGGTTATGAAAAGAGTCTACCCACTATTAAAGAGTGGCTATCACAACCCAACCCCAATACTAAAAGAGCAGTTATCGAAGGGCTAAGAATATGGACAGGTAGACCTTATTTTAAAGAAAATCCACAAGTTGCGATAGCCCTGATAAGCGAACACCGGGAGAATGAAAATAAGTATTTAAGAAATTCTATTGGAAATTCCTTACGGGATATTCGAAAAAAGCACCAGGAGGTCGTAGACCGGGAAATATCTCATTGGGTTAATGATCCACGGTTTGGTGATCTAAAAAAATTAATTCAAAAATAAGTTTGGCCCAATCGCAATTATTAGCAATAGAAACTAAGATTTAGTACAGCCTTAATAGGTAATAATTGAAAAATGCTAAAAGATATTTTCTGGTAAACCTATGTTAGATCTAGATTGGAAATACCCATACAAGTCTCTAAAAGGCTATAAAAAATAATATTCCGATATAGCTAGCCCTGAAAAGAAATACTATTTTTATAGGTATTCATTTGTTTATGGAAATCAAAATGAAACCCTGGAAAAAGATATTATTAATAATAAGTGCAGTCGTGCTCATTTTAGTACTTGGCTCAGGAGTTCTATTATACCAGTTTTTTACATCCTTGCAGCCTCCAAAAATTGAAATTACCGAAAACTATATTTCGACAAATAGAGATTTTATAAACGGGGTAACCATTGAAAAAATTACTGTAGATTCCATCGGCGGAAATGGATTGCCTGCTAAATACAAGGTAAATTATGTGACTAGCTGTATAATTGATCACCCCAAAGGGCGACCACCAGAGCCACTAGATAAAATTGTATTCCACAAAAAAGGTAACTATTGGTGGATTGAAAATACAGCTGATTTTCAATACGTACATAAAGGTTTAGGGAGGGAAATCGTTGACGGAAAAAATCGACTTCCGTTAAGTGCAGGATTGAAAAGGTTATCCACCTGCCCAATGGAATTCGAACGAGAACAATGGTATTTTATTACCATTGGTGATCCACAAGTGACCGGGATATTCTTCATCATCGATAAAAACGGGAATAATAATCAATACTTAATGCCGAGTGGAGTTTCACCGATATAGTTTTGCGTTTTCTGTTTCATACTGATTTATTAGACTTTGGAAAAAAGCACTACTACTTGAACTTTTTAAAATTTGATTCTAAGAGGATTATTCTTTATTTTTTATTAGGGATTTTAATTTTAAAAGTAGTACCTACATTCACTTCACTGTTTACCTCAATAGTTCCGTTCATCGTTTCTATCTGGTTTTTGGTGATATACAGTCCGATGCCTCGGGCATCTTTATGGCTGTGAAAGGTTTGATACATTTTAAACAGTTTATTGCCATAGGTGTCCATTTCTATTCCCAGTCCGTTATCTTCAAAAACTACCGTGGTAAAATTTCCTTCCGATTGCGCAGAAATTTTGAGATAGCTATCCCGGTCTACAGCACTATATTTAATGCTATTGGTCATAAAATTTAGAAAAATACTTTCTAAATAGGAGCGTACCCCAATCATATAGGTTTTCGGTTCAACATCAGTAACGATTTCTAAGCCATTTTCTTTGGCCAGTGGAAGTACACTTTCCACATTCTTTTTTATCAATGGATAGATATCAATTGGTTTAAAATCTTTAGGGTCTGATAAATTCACTTCCACAATTTCATTTAAATCCTCAATGGTGTCTTCGAGATTTGATGCTGCCTGAATTAAATATTTAAATGTTTCCATTTCATTTAACGTAGTATTCTCTTCTTGCATAAAATGTATTAGCGTATTGATAGCACTAGAATGGGAGCGTAAATTATGGGAAACAATATGGGCAAAGTTTTCTAACCGTTCGTTTTGATCGTTTTTTATTTGTAATAAACTTTGAATCTTTTCTAAGTGCTGTGCCTTTTCAAGTTCATCTTTTTTGTGTTCAGAGATATCTTCAATAAAACTCCATATCTTTTTTTGTCCGTCGATATCTTCTACCAAAATACCTCTTAAAACAACAGGGTATTTTTCCCCGTTCTTTTTAATGTACTCTTTTTCATAAGGACCATATGAACCCTTTTCGTTCATCGATTCTATCTGTTGTGCTTCTTGCAGTTCATACTCCTTCGGGGTGACCTCCCAGTAATTTAATTTTAAGAATTCTTCTCGGGTGTAACCGGTAGAATCTAAGAGTTTTTGGTTCAATTCTAAAAATGCCCCTGTTTCAAAATCATTAAGGGCAATGCCAATTGGGGAGAGCTCATATAATGATTGCAGAAGTTTTTGCCTATAAAGAACTTCAGATTCTTTATTTTTCTGTTTGGTAATATCCGTAAGTGTTCCGTAAATGTGACTAGGTTCCTCTTTATCTGCACCAAAATTAAATTGGGCATTAGCACTTATCCAGATGTATTTGCCATTGTTGTGCAAAAGTCGAAACTGATACTCAAAACGATCCTTATCATTATAATGTTTTTTAATTTTCTCCTTTAAGCCAGAAAGGTCTTCCGGATGAACCAGCTTTTGGAATTTTTCTAAAGAAGGGTTTTGTTCATTGGGATAGCCTGTAATTGTCCACCAGGCTTCATTAATTTCGAGTGAATAATCGGTGATATCACATTCAAAAGTACCCATATTTGTACTATTGGTAATGTACTGAAATCGTTTATTTAACTTAGAAAGTTCTTTATTGGTTTGGGTAAGAACTTCCGATTGTTTTCTAAGTTCCAGTACATTCATTACCTGTTTGGAGAGTAAAACCAATTTGTTTTTCTGCTCCTCACTTAATTCCTTTGGCTCTCCGCCTATGGCGCAAACGGTTCCTAAAGCATAACCGTTTTTATTTATTAACGGATAGCCGGAATAAAATATCACCGGATTTTCACCAGTAACAAAGGGATTATCTTTAAATCGTTCGTCTTTTCTGGCGTCGGTTACAACGGTAGGATGATCTACATTATTGATGGTATGAGCGCAAAAGGTAAATTCCCTGGGAAATTCCCGTACTTCCAGTTCCATCCCAAAAGTGGATTGAATGTATTGCGTTTCTTTATCAATAAGGGATATAAGAGCGCTATCGGTGTTACAGATTTCGGCAACCATAGCACTTAAAAAATTCAGATCTTCTTCCTCTATAGTGTACTTATCATACTCAGAAGCTTCTCTAGATCGCTCAGCATCATTGAATGGAATGGGCGGAGTTTTCATAGTTTTTATTGTAAAATACTGTTTTTTTATTAAAAAAGTAAGTATAAACTCACTTAATCGATGATTATGCAAAATGATTTAGTTGAATTTCTCCTTTTGATTGATACCTATTCTTAGAAAATTATAGTAGTGCTTATTTTCGGGATGGGTTCGTTGGGTGAGTATACGCGGTTTTTTGATAATGATATTGCGTTTTCTGAAAATAAGGATTCCTAAAACGTATTTTAAGGTGAAAATGAAGTTGAAAGTGGATGGAGTTGAAATAAAAAGTTTAGAACCTTAGAATAGATAAATTTGAAATAGTTTTTTAATAAGGTTTGATTACGGAAAACCATAAGGAAATTTGAGTAGGATAATTGAAATTTGAACTTAAATTTTAATCAAACAAAATAAGTTTAAACTTTAAAATCAAATAATTATGACAAATCCAAAATTCCAAATGTATAAATCTGGTAGCGAATTTCGCTATCGTTTACGTGCCAGAAATGGTGAAATTATCCTTCAAGGTGAAGGCTACACAAGTAAACAAGGGTGTCAAAATGGTATAGCTTCCGTTAAAGCTAATGCACCTTATGATTCCCGTTATGAGCGAAAGCTGGCTACTAATAATCAATACTATTTTGTACTGAAGGCTACCAATGGGGAAATCATCGGTGTAAGTGAAACCTATACCACAGCAGCGGCACGTGATAATGGTATTGAAGCAGTTAAACGTGACGCTCCAGATGCGCCTACAGAGGATTTAACTTAGTAATTGCTTTTTAATAATATTTGAGAATGTCTCTTTATACATTTTAAGAGGCATTTTTTTTGCTATAATATTTTGACTAAGCTGATCGTGGTATTATAAACTAAAATCTATCTTAAGCTTTAATTCTTTTTTTGATTTTATGCTTTATAAAGTTGTTTGTACAGCGTATTCTACTGCTGAAAATTATAAATCTACTTCGTCAGTAATTTAGTTACAAAATTCTTCTAATATCATTATAAATCTGTTGCTGATGGAACAGTAAATCTTCTGGGGTGATGTTCGCCTTAGCAATAGGAATTTCCCTTTGCATATCTTGAAGTGTAAACCGTACCTTTTTATCCTTCCCATCGGCAAAGGCCACAAATTCCCCTTGTTTCAATCGAAAAAAAGCATCAGCCCTTCGTTTGGAGACTTCTTTTTCCCCTTTGGTAATCCGGCTTTCGTAACTAAGTCCACTGCTTTTACTAACACTTTTGGTCGGGGTTTTGATGATCTCAAAAAAGCGTTCATAATATTTAGCCGTATCGGGGTCATTCACTTTCCCAAAAAACTGGTAGGACAGGTTGCTTAGGATCGCCTTGCTCGCTTTATCGCCATACAACAGATCGTTCTGCACCTTGTCCTGCATCACATAAACCGTAGAAATATCATAACTGCGCAGCGTGGCCGGAATGCGATGCATATTGGGCAGTTTGAGGGTCGACGCTTCTTCCAGGAGTAAAAAAGAAGCTTCGCGTCCCCGTATGCTCATCTGTTTGATCATCGTATGTATGATCATTGCAATAACGGGAGAATAAGCCCCATCATATTTTGGATGGTTCACCAGTGATACCACTGCCGGATGTTCCGGGTGGTTGATATCCAAAGGCACTTCATCTTTGGAGAGCACATAGAACAGCTTTTGGGAGCTGATCTTTTTAAAGGCATTGGCCAGGGTACTTTTTACCCCGGCAGTCTGTTTTTCTGATTCTATTCCATTGATAAAGGCACTGGCCATACCGAGCGAGGTTAAATCTGATTTTAAAAATGCCACCAGTTTTTTAGTACTGACCACTTGAAACAGGGCAATAATGTGGGGCAAGGTGCAGCAATCAGGATAAGCGGTTTTCATCTTCCAGATCATCCCGCTTAGTAAGCCTTCCACGGCATCCGAGAAAAACTTATTACTACCGGTGTTTGCCGAGAGGTTCTGTTCCAACAGGTTTTCCATCAGCACCCGGGAGACCTCATTCACACTTTCCTCATTAGGCAAGTATTTTGGGGCAATAGGATTGACCCGGTAATGGATTTTATCAAAAGCGATGGTATAGAAGCTCAAGTTTTTATTTTTGAATAGGGGATAGGCCATTTCTGTGAGTTCAAAATCTTTATAATCGTGGATCACCCCACAAAAACCATAGTGACTAAAATGCTGCAAGAAGTTATAGATCACACTTTCGGTTTTTCCACTTCCTGCCGATCCAATGATGGAGGCACCCCGACGGATATTATCCGCTTTAAAATGTCCGTTACTCAACTGAAAACGCACCTGGTATTTTTTATTCTTTGGTACTTTGCGTTCCGCGAAAAACAGTCCGTATACCACCGCACCCACGAACAAAGCTGGGACGATGATATAAAGGGTAATATGTTCCCATTGCCAGTTCATATCCCAATCGATCCTGATTCAATCGCCTTGCCCACCCCTTTTTTCAATTGATTCAGCGCTTTTATAGCCAGTTGAAATTTATTTGTAGGGATATTTAATACCGCCGTATTCACTCCTGATTGCTGTAATAATTTAAACGCCATTGCCTTTTCATTGGCCGGGAGCTTGGTGATCGTAGAAAAATACAATTTCGGATCTTTAAGAAACGTTTTTCGGGCGGTATAGCTTTCTACATAATTTCGTTTATAACGGAATAGTTGATCAAAGGTTTTTTCTGAATTTTTGATAAAAGCATTACGGTCAAAACCTCGTTTAACCATCTTTCCGTGCATTTCTACTTCCGAGGCTTTGTGCTTACTTCCCGGGAAAGGCTGTACCGGTTGGAGGCATCCTTTCGGCTGACGATGATATGGATATGGCTCTGCGGTCCCGGTTTGGCCATTCCCCGCACGATACGTTTTCCGCCCAATTGATGGGGTGCTGCTGCTTCCAGTCGTTGGATTTCCTTTTGAAGTGTCTTAGTATTCCCAACGCGCTCCCCCCGGTTGATACTTCGGATATCATTTTTCAACGCCAAAATCTTCGTTGCATAGGGCTGATTTTCCCGCACCTGTTTATCGGTACCTTTAAACGTGCGCTGGCGTTCTACCTTGGCATAATATTTAATATCCGTAATAGCCACCGGACGACCATCGATTTCCCGGTGAAAAGCCCTGGCGTATTCTTTCATTGCTTCCCGGGTATAGCGTTTGAGGGCTTCCGGGGAATCCTGAATACTTTTAAGTTCCCGACCGCTTGGATTTAGGGTAATCGAATAGAACTTGGGCTCTTTGTTCTTAAGTTTGGCTGTATTGCCATCGATTTCCCGGATGACTTCTTCGGCAGTTATTTCATCGTGCTGCTGATCAAAAAAATGTTCCAGTTCGGGAAGCGGTTTGCCTTCATTTTCCTTTTCCAGGTAATCCACAAAATCGGCAGCACTTTGTGCATAATTACCCTGCACTTTCTGAGCGGTGATGGTGATGTACATTGTCGAGTTCTTTTTGAAGTTCTTCTAATTCTTCTGTATTCATATTCAGCTTGTAATATCCCTTCCCAAAAGTTCCTTTCACATAGGTTAAATGTTTCAGTAGGTTTTTCGTGTTATTTCGGTAGGTGCTCAGTTCTTGCAGCATCTGGTCATAGCGTTTTTTGTAATGCTCTAGTTCGGTATCTCTTGAAAGGGTTTCCGGCGTTCCAAAATCAAACTGTTCCACTTCTTTTTCTTCCTCGTCTACCTTGTTTATTTCTTGAAATAGCGTGTCCAGCATCGCCTTGGTTGGCAGGGTCTGTTGCTTTTCAATATTCCGTACAATAGCAATCAGGGCATTAATCCTTTTTTTGGTCGCATCCGTTTTTACGCCAAGATTATCATTAGGGTCAAGATTGTTCCATTTAAAGAAGTTCAACATCGCCTCTAGGGTTTCCGAATGTGATTTGGAAATTTCTTTGGAAAATGCCCGAAATCGCTCGGCAATATCTTTTTTGATATTGATCCCTGAAAACCCGTATGTTGAAAATTTCTTCATTTTTACTGCAAAAAAGTGCCTGTTTACAATGGGTTCCAAGGGTTTTGCTGCAAAGTCCTGAAAATCAGTATAAATAAAATATATTTAAATAGCTGATTATTAGTTGTTTGCATAGAAATTGGCAGCTGAGACACCGCTTTGCGTGTCACCCTCTTGCTCTTCAATTTCCGTCCCGCAGGGACCCAAATTTCCAGACATTCCACTAAAGCGGAACGCCTTTATTATTTTATGGATTGGTCATTTAAGGAAAGTCAAATCTAAAAAGGTAATGACCAAAGTGTTATTAATCAATAATCTAAAGATACGATTTAAAAGAAATGGGCAAAAGAAAAAGCCCTCATTTAATAAGGGCTTGTTTGATGTTGTTTAGTGGTTACATATTGAATACAAAATCATAATTGTATAGATTTCGTATGGCTTCCTCTTCCAACAAGGTATCGTAATTAATGTAGTGTTGTTGGGCATCGTTCTTTAATTGCTTTCCGAAACGATTTTCAACTTCTTCTTTTGACATCGAGAGCAAACGTTCCTGTGTTTCCTTATCGAGGTTGGTATAATTCAAATAGACCATCATCGAAATTTTAAATTATAACAATCCATTATCGGCGAAACTATAATAGTCCCCATTAGGAACGATAATGATATGATCCAAGACTTTAACATCAAAAAGCTGTGCCGCCTCTTTAATTTTACGGGTCAATCGTTTGTCCGCTTCACTGGGTTCAAGTTTATAGCTTGGATGGTTATGGGCAAGCAGGATTCCCACAGATAAGGTTTTTAATACAATCGCAAAAAGGATGCGAATATCAACTAAAGTACCTGTAATACCTCCAACGGATAAGGGGTAAACCCCTTTCACTTTATTGGAATTATTCAATAACAGGATTTTAAAGCTTTCCTGTAAACCTATAGTTCCCTTATCCCAATTATTATAAAGTAATTTCGCTGCGTGCTTAGAACTTTTAATCGGGTCAGATTTTAGTGTTGCAACTTTCTCCCGGTAACTGATCTTTATTTCATTAACTTTGTATTTCATTATTAGCTTATTTAATGGGTTAATAATTAAAAGAGGGTGGGACTTTCGACGGTTTACACCCTCTTTGTTTTTCAGAATTAAGCGTTACCACCTAATAATAGGATTTCAGAAGCTAAAACTTCGGTAACATATCGTTTCACTCCTTCCTTATCCTCATAGGAACGGGAAGTTAATTTTCCCTCTACGGCAATTTCTTTGCCTTTGCTAACATAATTTTCAATGATTTCAGCAGTCTTTCCCCAGGCTACCACGGTATGCCAGGAAGTCGCCTGTACCTTTTCACCTTTATTGTTTTTGTAGTTCTCATTGGTCGCCAATGATAAGCGGGCTACTTTTTTGCCATTGTCAAGATTGGTGGTGCTAGGTTCTTGACCTACGTTTCCGATTAACTGTACTTTGTTTCTTAGATTACTCATAATTAAAAGTTTTAGAGGTCTGCCTTTAAAGACAGACGGTTACACATTGATTAAAAAAATTGATTTACTTATTATATCCGGTAGCGTTTTTCTTTTTTTGATTTTTTTTAGTTTCCCTTCCGGATCGATATGTTATTGATGATTTCATATTAAACTGTTTTGATTTACTTCCCATAGCGCCGTATAGCTGTTATCTTTTTTTGATGCTTACACGATTTCAATATTTTGGATTGATAAGGACTTATAAAAGCGAGTAGGGGAGCGGCTTATGCAGTGCGGTTCAACTCCAAAATGTTGGTGTTTTGCAACCAAAAAAAGAATAACTGTACGGCGTGGTAGGGAATCAAAAACCTAAAATGAAGAATCGGTAACCTTCAGGAAGGGAAACTAAATGCAAGAAATAGTATTCACTATAATTGTATCAGTAATTGGAAACAGAACTAAGAATATCTTTAAAGTTTATTGAAGCTTCCTTTTGTTAGGTCTAATGTATTTTGAAATCAGGAATATCTCGGTAACTTAGTATAAACCTGAATTAACCGAACGTTTGGTAAAAAACTATCTTTTTTATAGTTTTGTAGTATGAGACCACAAAAAACACTGGACAAAGATGTACTTGTAGGATTAACCGAGATTTTTCAGTCCAAAGGATATGAAGCCGCAAGTTTACAAGATCTGGCCACTGCCACAGGTCTAAAAAAAGCCAGTTTGTATCATCGATTTCCGGGAGGAAAAAAACAAATGGCCGAAGCCGTTTTAGAGCATCTGGCCAAGTGGGTAGGGGAGAATGTATTTCAGGTACTTCGTAATAGCGAACATTCACCGGAAATCCGATTAAAAAATGCGATGGTTCAAATAAAGGTGTTATACAATGACGGAAAAAATACCTGTATCTTCCGTGCGCTTTCAATGGAAACCGGCATTAATTTATTTCGACTTCAGATAGAAAAAGGAATGAAGGAGTGGTTAAAGGCTTTTGAAACCATTGGAGAAGAACTAGAGCTGGATTCAAAAACCGCTAAATCATATGCTTATCAGTCGATGATCGATATCCAGGGTAGCCTCATATTGACGACAGCATTAAATAATCCTCAAATTTTTGATGAGGCATTACAACGAATTACAAGCAGATATCTGAGATAAAAAATTTTACTTATAAATTTTACCGAACGTTCGGTAATTTAAAATTAATCTTAAAACAATGAAAATGGAAAAGACAAAATTTAAGACAACACTTGTAGACGGAATCAAGATAGCCTATCGTGAAGCAGGAGATCCTCATAAACCAACGCTACTATTATTACACGGTTATCCTTCCTCTGCCCATCAGTATAGAAAAGTTTTTAATCGACTGGCCGATACCTATCACGTGATAGCGCCAGATTATCCGGGTTTTGGGCTGAGTGATTTTCCTGCCCCTGATCAATATGAATACACTTTTGATACTATTGCAGAAACGATCAATCGCTTTTTAGCACAACTGGAAATTAACAGCTACGCTATGGTGATGCAAGATTATGGAGCCCCTGTAGGATTTAGGATTGCGATTGCTCATCCAGAAAGGGTTACAGCTATTATCACTCAAAATGGAAACGCTTACGAAGAAGGTATTGGAGAAGCCTGGAAACCGATTAAAGAGCTGTGGGCTAACCGCACTCAGGAAAATGAAGAAGCCTTATTGGACGCTTTCAGCCTAGAAGGCTTAAAATGGAACTATACGCACGGTACGCAAAATGCCGAATTAATCAATCCTGACTGCTGGCATCTCGATTATCTGAGAATGCAACGTCCTCACGCCAAAAAAGTGAATATCGATTTATGGTTTGACTATCAGAACAACTTAAAAAAATATCCTGAGTGGCAGGCTTATCTAAGAGAACACCAACCACCGGTACTGGTGGTATGGGGTAAAAATGACGAGTATTTCCCTGAAAGCGGTGCCGAAGGTTTTAAAAAGGATGTCAAAAATCTCGAATATCATATTTATGATACCGGACATTTTGCAATGGAAGAATGTGGTGATGAAATCATCGATGAAATTGAAAAATTTATGCGAAAGGTTGTTTAAAGTATATGCACTTTCTAAAATAAAAAAACAGGACTTATTGTTACAAGTCCTGTTTTTTATGTAGCAATTTTTACCATTATTCAAACACTGCTTTTATATTCTGAAGGGGTCATTTTCGTTTTAGATTTGAATAATTTGGTAAAGGATTGTGGATGTTCAAAGCCCAGTATATAGGCTATTTCTGAAATCGAAAGACTTGAAGTCCCTAACAAACTTTTTGCTTTTTCAATGATATGATATTGAATATATTGTTGCGTCGTCTTACCGGTAAGTACGCGTAGCAAATCACTTAAATAGCGCTGTGACACGCCAAGATGATTACTGATAAAGTGTACGGAAGGAAAGCCCTTAGCAAATGCATTTTTATTTTGAAAATGATCTTCCAGGTACTCATCCAATGCTTGAATGAGTTGATGATTGGAAGTTGCCCGGGTTATGAATTGCCTATTGTAAAAACGTTTGCTGTAATTCAGTAATAAGATGAGTTGCGACACCAAAACGTCCTGACTAAATTGATCAATGTTTTCGTGTAACTCTGCTTGTATCGTTTCAAATAATTGTTGAATAATGGACTTCTCTTTGGCTGACAAATAAAGGGCTTCTGTTACCTCATAGGAGAAAAAACCATACTCTCTCATTGCATTGCCCAAAGGGGATTTCCGAATAAAATCAGGATGAAAATATAGCGCATAACCTTCATAACTTTTCAAATCACTATTAGGGCTTACGATTTGACCAGGTTTTAAAAAAGCCAGCCCTCCTTCAGCAAAATCATAAAAGTCCTGCCCATATTTTATTTTTCCGCTAAATTCGCTTTTAAAAGAGATTTTATAAAAATCCAGCACTAATTTTTGTTGACTTTCCACAGAAAGTAACGGACTTTTACGATAATCAACTAGTGTAAACAACGGATGTTTGGGTGCAGGCAGTTTTAAGTAGTCCATCAACGCCTGGATACTTTTAAACTGTTTTATTTCTGAATGATGCTCGCCCATTATTTGAAGATACGATTTTAATTCTGAACAGCTGGTCGAATAACAATGTCCCCAATCTCCACTTCCTTAGGCTGTTCCATAGCAAAAATAACTGAATCGGCAATCGATTCAGGAGGAATCGCTATTTCGTCCCTGCTTTTTAAAATAGCTGTTCGCATTTCTTCATTCTTTATATTGGTAGCAAAATCAGTATCAACAAATCCCGGGGAAATTCCGGTAATACGAATTTTTCCATCCGATTCTTGTCTAAACGTTTCAGATAGAGTCCTGACCGCATTTTTTGTTGCTGAATAGACACCCATTGTCGGCGTTATTTTGAGACCTGCCGTAGAAATAATATTAATAATATGCCCCGAATCCTGCCCTTTAAAAATGGGAATTGCGGCAGCCATTCCGTATAAGGTTCCGTTTAAATTAGTCGCTATCATTTCTTCCCATCCTTCAACATCCAGTTCGTCCAATCGGCTCAATTGACTTATCCCGGCATTATTAATCATTACGTCCAGTTGACCGTATTTTTTGATGGCAATATCAACCAATTCCATAAGATCTTGCTTTTTAGTAACGTCGGTAACCACATATGCGGCCACTCCATTTTCTTTAAGAATCTGTTGCTTAATGCGTATTAATTTTTTCTCATTTCGGGCGGCCAAAACAACTTTTGCTCCTTTTAATGCCAACTGAATGGCGATCGATTTTCCGATACCACTACTGGCTCCGGTAACCACGACTACTTTATCTTTTATACTTTCATTCATAACTTTTGACTTTTTAAAAATGAACATTCAAAAGTCAACATTTTCAATCGCTAGCAGTTAGCCGGATTGGTAAATCACTTCGCTATGCTGGTAAAATCTTCAGCGCTGTTGGTATTTAAAAAAAGATTTTTATTTTTGTAACGAATATTACAAAAAATGAAAGGACGTCCTCATATCTATAAAAATCAGGAATTGATCTTAAAAGCTCAGGAAGTATTTTGGGAAAAAGGCTATAGTGCTACCTCTTTATCAGATTTGAGCAAAGCAACGGGAGCCGGCGCCGGAAGTTTGTACAACAGCTTTAAGGGTGGAAAAAAGGAACTCTTTAAAAAAGCACTGGCGCAACGAAGAGAAGACTTTAAGACATTTAAAATAAAACTGGAAAGTAGCGAGGCCCCTGTTCAACTCATCAAAGATTTTTTCTTAAGTCTAGCTTCAGAACCTCAAAAATCACACGCTAAAGGATGCATTATTGCTAATACCTTAGTCGAAATGTCATTTGTAGATGAAGAACTGGAAAAAGAAGCAATCAACATATTGAAGCAAACGGAAAACCTTTATAAAACAACGATTCTTAAAGCCCAGAAAAACGGGAGCTTACAATCCAAAATACCCGCAGATGTGTTGGCAAAGCATTTAATTAGCTTATGGTGTGGCATTAATTCACTGCGTAGGATGTATCCTGATAAAAAGATTCTCCAGCAGCAGATCGAATTACAACTACAGATCATCGATTAAATTTTTTTATTCATTTTTTGAACGATCATTACAAATATAAATACGCATATAATGGATTTACAACTTAAAGGAAAAAAAGCATTTATTAGCGGTTCAACGCAGGGCATTGGATTTGCCATCGCACAGCAACTTTTGAGAGAAGGCGCTTCGGTCATTATCAATGGACGAAATAAGGAGAAAACTGAAAAGGCCAAAAAACAGCTTGAGAAACAATTTTCAGAAGCTGAAATTTCAGACATAGCCACAGATTTTCAAAACAAAGATGAAGTTTCCCGATTACTTGAGAAGCTACCCGAAATTGATATTCTGGTAAATAATTTGGGTATTTTTGATATCGCCGAATTTGAAAAAATCCCTGATGCCGAATGGTACCGCTATTTCGAGATTAATGTGATGAGTGCCGTTCGGCTATCCAGAAAACTGCTACCACAGATGCAACAAAAAAACTGGGGACGAATCATTTTTATTAGTAGTGAATCTGGCGTTAATGTCCCTGAAAATATGATTCATTATGGGATGACTAAAGCAGCTCTTTCAGCGGTGGCCAACGGACTGTCCAAACTCACCCAAGGAACAGAAATTACCGTGAATACCATCTTGGGCGGGCCAACCTATTCTGATGGCGTTTCCAAAGCAGTTGAGCAAATAGCTTCTAATCAAAATATAGAGGTTGAAGAAATGAAAAAAGCCATTATTCAACAATCTAATCCGCATATTCTATTGCAGCGCTTTATCCAGCCTGAAGAAATTGCTAACCTAGTAACTTACTTGGCAAGTCCGTTATCTATTGCTACCAATGGAGCTTCGGTAAGAGCAGATTCTGGAGTATTAAAGACAGTTTAATTTTTTAGTTTTATGATGCAGATCTGAATCCGGATGATAGAAATTTCAATATTAAAAAGGCTATAATATAGTACGATAAAATTATTGTTTCTACAAAGCGGCAATAAAGAGACAAAAATACCTCCAAAGGGGCAATAAAGGGGCAATAGGAACCACAATGGGGTCATTAATTCACTAATTATATATAACATATTGTTTTTTAGTAATTTAAAAATCCCCTATCAGTTGTTAAGCAGCCAAAATATTAGCTAAAAGCTTTAAATCTTCTATTAATTGGTTCGAGTTCTGTACCATATCGTTCACAAAAAAGGATGCTATTTTAGTATTCTTTTTTTGTTTAATTCCATCTTTTATTTAAAAATTCTTGTATTTTTCTATTAAAACTATGAATAATAAGATATTTATAAACGGTTCGATTTTTCTGAAGGGTTAAGGTTACAGGATTCAAACCCAGTTATATTATTACATTTGAAAGAAAATTATTAAAGTTCTAATTGATGATGAAGAATAAATAATATTAAATTGTTTATTTGTGAAATTTCATTCCGTTTAGCGCTTTGTCCACTTTTCTTTTTTTACCATATACTATGATTCCTACAAGAGTTTGGTTATCGTCCGTGAACTTACTGATTTCGATATGGTTTTCATCTTCGTTTTTGGTTGCGAAAAGTGGCTCTGTATATATTCCAATTTTTAACTCCCTTTGTTTGGCCCTTGAAAAGGTTCTATCAATTTGAGCTTGGTCATCAGCCTTGTAAATAAGAATAGGCTGTTTGATAAAAGGTAGATATTCAGATGCCGAAGCATTTACAAAAGGCCTTCCGTGGGTTTCAGGAAATTGAATGGCTACCGAACTTGCCAAAAAAGATGCTACATTTAATTTCTGCCAGTCCAATAAGTCATCTTTTATTACGATTGCTATTTTATTTTCAAATTGCATTTTTCGTTATTTTAAGTGAAGTTCCATTTGAATATTACACCGCTCGTAAGGCGTGGAATGTCCTACAACTTTTTTAAATCCGAGTTTTCCATAGAGCGATATAGCAGGCTTTAATATGGTGTTGCTTTCAAGGTATAATTTTGATGCACCTAGTGATTTGGCTTTTTCGATAATAGAATTACCCAAAAGGAGTCCAATACCTTTTCCCCTTGCTTTGGGAGAAACTGCCATTTTAGCTAATTCGTAATCGTATTTTTCGTCTTGCATTTTTAAAAGGGCACAAACGCCTAAAATGGTATCATTCTGAAGGGCGACCAAAATTTTCCCACCTTTTTCCAGTATGTATTCTTGTGGGTTATCCAAAGCTTTTCTGTCGGCTTCTTCAATTTTGAAATAGTTGGTAATCCAATCTTCATTTAATTGTTTGAATGCGGAGTGATGCTCCGGTAAATAATCAACGATTTCTATTTGCGAGGATTCTCGAATCTTCCTTTGCTCTGCAACTCGTGTAAAAAGCGATTTTTCACTCAATAAATACTCAAACTCTTGCAGAGCCAGCCAGATATTATGCTTTGTCTGTGCTAAAATATCGTTCAAAGCACTTTCCACATCAGTATATTGAGTTTGAATTTTAGAGGTGATATCCATTCCTTTTTTAGTTAATAGAATATTGTTTTTCCGTCCATCTGTTTTGTCTTTTTTTTCGGCTACTAATCCAGCTTTAGACATTTCCCGAACAATTTTGATAACAGATGGATGAGATTGCCCTATTTCGTTGGCAATGGATGTAATGGATTCTCCAGTCTTTTGAGTAGAGAGGAAATAAAAAATGGGGAACCATTTTGGTTTCAGTTCAACATCATAAAGATGATAGATTTGTTGGGCATCTTCGGTTACGGTATTGCTTAAGGCTCTTAATCTGCTCCCTAGGGCTATTGGTCCAATTTTATCAAAATTCATATATGTTCTTATTTACGTAACTGGTTACAAATATAAAAAAGTTTTAGTTGAATGAAATAAAATATCAAGATACTATTTAAAAATAGTATCGTGTTATAAATGCTAATATTGATTGTAAAATCAAAATATAGTTAGAATATAAATTGAATTATTACTCAACTATTAGTAATTATTTTATAATCGACAGTCCTTTTAATTGATAGTAGCCCATAAATTATAATTACTATGTGCCTTCGATTAAAAGATTTTAAATAGCTTTACTACACTAGCTCATACTAATTCATTATCAATGAATCCTTTCATCCTTGCCTTAATAGCCCGTAACCTAACCGTTGAAATTCATCATCATTCAGCATATCAAATTGTAATGTCCAACGATACTCCTTTTAATTCTACTTTTGATGGGAATTTAAAAGAACGTATTCACGGTTTTTTGATAAAACCACACGTAAGTCATTTTTGTATTGCCGAAAATGGAACTATTAATGTTTTAAACATTGAGCCTTATTCAACTATAGGTTTGGAATTGGCAAGGAGGTTTAAAGAAAACGAAGATTATATAGTTTTCAATTCACCATCAGAAACCAATACTTTTTTCGGAACTGAAAGAGAAAGTTTAGACCTTAAAAAGATTATTGATACCTTGATTGCAAAATTACCCTCAACAGATTATGATGAAAGGGTGACAAAAATAGTAGATTACATCAAGGCAAATTACTTTCAATCTGATATTACACCCCAAACCTTTGCCGAAATTGTTTTTCTCTCTCCTTCCCGTTTAGCATCGCTCTTTAAGCAACAAACCGGTAGTAGCCTGTCTAAATATTTATTATGGACCAGATTACGACAGGCCATCTATCTTACGCTTTCCGATAAAGAGAGAAGCCTTACGGATATTGCTTACGATACCGGCTTTTACGATCTTCCGCAATTGAATAAATATATGTACGAAATGTTTGGGATGCCTCCCAAAGCCTTAAAACAAAATAGTGATTTAATTCAGATCTATTATTAATTTAAACGTTGTCCCTAATGAGCAATAAATCCCAAAATCCACCTAAGGTAGATTTTGGGAGAATACATTTAAAATAAACTATATAAACCCGTAGTGCATTTATAAAAAGTTGTGCAAACTGCTAAATAGCAGTAAAATTGTAGTTATCACACAAACAATTCCATGCACAACTTTCAAACAAATTACGACAAAATTTTAGAGGTTTTAAATAATATTGAGCCAAAATCCAATTTCTTACACCAAATAAGAAAACCAAAACTTACAGATAAAGAATTAATTGCCATCAATTTAACATCCGAGTTTATGAGCATAGATAGTGAACATCAGCTTTTTCGGATACTTCCTGAAAAATTATCTGTAAAAATAGAGCGTAGTGTTTATAACCGTAGACGTAGAAAATTGTTTGGTGCCATAGAGCTTACTAGGGAGCGATTATCCGATCTTTTCAACGAGTTTGAGGATTGCTTTATTGTCGATAGTATGCCTTTAGAAGTATGTAAATTATCCCGTAGTGGTCGCTCGAAAATTTGTAAAGAGCAATCGTATTGCACTCCTGATAAAGGATATTGTGCTACGCAATCAACATCTTATTATGGCTATAAACTTCATGCGGTATGTTCTGTAAAAGGGGTTTTTAAAAGCCTCGATATTAGTCCTGCCTCTGTACACGACATTCACTATTTGAAAGACATTAAGATGCAGTTAAATGATTGTCTGCTTATTGGGGACAAAGGCTATCTGTCTGCCGATATACAGCTTAGCCTGTTTGATAAGCATCACATCAAATTATCAACCCCTATGAGAAAGAATCAATATAACTATCAACAGCAGCCTTATATTTTCAGAAAATCCCGTAAAAGGATAGAAACACTATTCTCTCAGCTATGTGACCAGTTTATGATCCGTAGAAATTATGCCAAATCTTTCGAAGGGTTTAAAACTAGGATACTTTCCAAGATTACCGCACTAACAATTATACAATACCTAAATCAATTCGTTTATAACAGGAATATAAACAACATTAAAATTAATTTATCCTAAATGCACTACGGGTTATATAACTATTTTACCTAGTTTAATTAGGTAATTGTTATCAAGATGATTTTAAACTTCTTATTCAAAAAAGCGTTGGTTCATTTTATTCATTATTTCTTCTATACCTTCTTTTCGTAGCCACTGATACTCTTTGGTAGAAAGGTCGCCGGCCGTATGATGCAATTGTTTATCGTTGTTTTGAGTGGCCTCATAAATGACCTCGGCAATGCTTTCGGGTGTATCCCGCTTAGCGGAAGCATCTGCCCGCATCGCTTTTATATATTCATCAAAAAGTTCTTGATAATCTGGATGTGAAACCAATTGAGACTTACTGCCAAAATTGGTTTGCATATAAGCAGGTACAATGGTTTTAATAGCTATTCCGAAGTTGTTCAATTCATAACTCATACCTTCTGTCCACTTTTCCAAGGCAGCTTTGGTTGCCGCGTAAACAGCCACAAAGGGATATGGAATATTGGCTGTTGAAGATGTTACGTTAATGATTGTTCCGTTTTTTCTTTCCCTCAAATAAGGAAGAAAAGACTTAGTGACCAGTATGGTTCCTAAAAAATTGGTGTTAATCTGCTGGGCTAGTTGCTCATCAGTGGTTCCTTCAAAAGGTCCCATTAAACCATATCCGGCATTATTCAACAACACATCTACCGGACCTATGGCTTCTGCCTTTGCTGCAACCTGAGCTATTTGCTTGACATCACTGATATCTAATTTTAAAAGATGAACATTTTGAATTTGTGTAAGTTCAGTTTCTTTTGCCGGTTCTCGCATCGTAGCGATCACTGTCCAGCCTTGTGAGGCAAATAATTTTGCTGTTTCTTTTCCTAATCCTGATGAAGCCCCTGTGATAAAAATGGTCTTTTTCATTTTTCTTTATTTTTAAAAGTTACAGGACAAAGTTCCCGTATAAAAAAATGAACCCATTTACCATTTGGTAAATAGTACTTCAACGGATATTCTTCCGAATTCTACTTAAGGATTGTTGTGTAATTCCTAAATAGGAAGCGATATAAGATAAAGGGATGCGATTGGCCAGTGTGGGGTATTTTTGTAAAAATTACAAGTAGCGTGTAGTGGCATCCTGGGAGACAAGAGGGCTAACCCCTTGCAATTTTTGGACAAGCGCTTTATTTGCAATTTTCTGAATGATACTATCCCAGGCAATTATAGTATTTGAAATTTCTTCCAAATCCTTATTAGAAAATACCAATAGGTTACAAGGGGTGGCCGCTTGAATATATTCTGTAGAAGGCACATTTTTCAAGTTATAGAGTAAATGGTTTTCTTCCATAAAAATCTTCGTGATTTCCTCGCCTTTGTTGTTGTAATAACAAATACGAAGTACCCCGTCAATGATAAAACCAACTTGGTGGAGCACTTTTCCAGCTTCCGCGAAATAGTCGTCCTTATCTAGATCTATGACCTTTGATTTGCTTGAAATCAAGTCAATTTGCCGAGAGTTCAAGTGTCCAAACTGTAAAAGGTATGCGATAAATTCCTCCATTACACAAAAGTAAACATAGCAATTTCAAATCATTTATCATTTGGTAAAAAGTGTGGTGGCGAAGGTTTTTTGTCAGGATGTAGATGAAAGTAAACTGAAAAAAAAATCTACAGCCGTGCACTAAAGTGATTTGATACAAGTTTGCCCGGGTCTTTCTACCCAACTTTGTACTATCATTTTAAACCATAAAGTAATATTATGAAAGCAATCGTTTATAATCAATTCGGAAGTATAGATGTTTTACAACTCATAGATCAGCTAAAACCTACCGTAAAGGCAGGTCAGGTTCTAATAAAAGTGAAAGCATTTTCTATTAATCCTATGGACTGGAAAATTAGAAAGGGGAATATGAAATTAATGTCGGGCTCAAAATTCCCTAAACATACAGGAGCCGATTTTGCCGGAATCGTAGAACAAGTAGGCATCGGGGTTAGTAATCTAAAAAAAGGTGATGAAGTTTTTGGCGTAGTTAAAAACTTTATGAAAGAAGGAGTATCGGCAGAGTATGTTGCTGTAACCGCTGCATTGGTATGGAAGAAACCTGAGCACATCAGCTTTGCTAAAGCGGCAGCTATTCCTATAGTAGGTACCGCTGCAGTTACAGCATTAAAAAAAATGGGAAACATCACATCAAAAACAAAAGTTTTAGTGAACGGAGCTACAGGAGGTTTTGGGATGTTTTTACTTCAGTTATTAAAGGAAAGGGATGCTATTGTGACGGCCGTTGCAAGTACCAGGGGAATTGAGTTTGCAAAAAGATGGGGAGCAAATACGGTGATGGATTATACCAAGGAAAATGTACTCACACAGAAAACAACCTATGATATTGTGATTGACTTATCAGGTAAAATGAGCTATAGAAATGCCAAATCAATACTGAAAGCAAAAGGTAAATTCTTAAATGCAATACCAACTCCACTTGAAATCCCAATTTCATTTTTAAACAATTTATTTACTTCAAAAAAACATATCGTTATTCTAGCCAGCCCATCTTCAAAACAGACAGAGGTTTTATTAAATAGCATACATAAGGGGGTAGAGATTGAAGTCAATAAAGTATTTCCATTTGCTCAGTATAAAGAAGCCTACCAATATGCAGAGAAGGGCGGATATGTGGGGAAAGTTGTCGTAGAAGTGCATTGAAATAATCCTTCACAGGAGCTCTTCCCATACATAATCAATTAATAACCTGAAAAATGTTAACTAAAATAGACAATACCATTAAATATGGTAAACAGCGCGGCGGCTTCGGAATACAGATCTTATATCCTGGATTGGTGAAGCCCGAATTAAATGACAGTGGCTTTTCTACCATCGGAAGAATTGATCACACCCGAATTACCCCGGGCACAATCATCCCTATGCATCCCCATAAGGATGATGAGATACTTACCTATTTACGAAGTGGGAAAGTAAAACACAAAGATTCTGAAGGACATATTGAAACCATTTCAAATCAAAGGTTGATGATGATGAATGCAGGTTCCAGTTTTTACCATCAAGAAAGAACCTTGAAAGAGGATGATATCCTGGAAGGCCTACAAATCTTTTTAAGACCGCAGGTGGAAGGCTTAAAACCAAAAGTACAGTTTCACCGGCTACAAAATACCTATAGCATCAATCAATGGAGAAAAATAGCAGGTAAAAGTGAAGCCTATCCTATGCAAATAAGAAGCAATACCTGGCTTATGGACCTAAGGCTGGAAAAAGGAAAGGAAATCTCGCTACCCAACCCACCAGCTGAAAGTTGCGTGTTTTTGTTCTATGTATTTGATGGAAAAATAGAAGTTGAGAATAAAATGACTCTTGAAACAGGCGAAAGCGTTTTAATCGAAAGTGATCGCCCCAAATTCTTCGCAGATGAAACTAGCGACATCCTACTTTTCATTACACAACTAGATGCACCATATTTTGAAGGGGGAATGTACAGTGGGAATTTGCACCACTAAAGCACTGGAGCAATCTCAGAACAGTGATTTGATACAAGTTTTTGGGAAAGCATCATCGCATCTTTGTAGTGTAAATAAATAATAACAATTAAAAATAAATAAAAATGAAACTTTTAGAGAAAATACATTTAGGAAATTTAGAGTTAAAGAACAAAATGGCAATGGCCGCGATGACCAGAAGCAGGGCAGATATTCACGGAGTAGTGGGGGATATGACCGTTGAGTATTACACCCAAAGAGCGAGTGCTGGACTTATTTTTACGGAAGCCATCCGGATAAGTGAAGAAGCTACTGGAAGCCCGCTTACCCCGGGAATTTTTACTAATCAGCAAATAGAAGCCTGGAAAAAAGTAACCAGGGCAGTTCACGAGAAAGGGGGAGTTATTATCGCCCAACTATGGCACACTGGTAGGGTAGCGCATTCAATAGACAGAAACGGGAAATTACCACTTGCGCCGTCTCCACTTCCAATAAAAACTATGCAACATTTTACATCCCAGGGAATGAAAGATTATGAAATACCCCAGGAAATTACTGTAGATGAAATAAAGCAAACCATAAAAGATTTCGGGCAGGCAGCTAAAAATGCTATTACGGCAGGCTTTGACGGGGTAGAACTTCACGCTGCCAATGGCTATTTGCCCAGCCAGTTTTTGGCAGAAAGTGCTAATCAAAGAACGGATAATTACGGTGGAAGCATTCCTAACAAAACCCGCTTTAAGCTGGAAGTAATGCAGGAACTCATTAATGCAATCGGAGGCGATAAAGTAGGAATAAAAATTTCACCCTTCCACCCATACGGCGACATAATTCTGGATGATCCGGCGGGTACCTACCTTTATTTGATTGAAGAACTGAACAAACTAGAGTTTGCCTATGTAGAATTGATGAGACGCAACCCTAATTTTCCTTCGCCTTCGCATTATCCTTCTGAAGATGAGATTGAATTCTTTGGCAGTAAAATTCGTCAAAAAATTATAGCAAATGCAGGATATGATAAAGCTTCAGCAGAAACAGAAATTAAAAAAGGCATTGCAAGTATGGTTTCCTTCGGGACATTATTCCTGGCCAATCCAGATTTGCCCAAACGTTTTGAAAAAGATGCGTCGCTTAACCAGCCGGATAGGGCAACGATGTTTGGTGGTAACAAGCAGGGTTATATTGACTATCCCTTCTTAGAAAACTAACTTTTATCGTTCTCCGGTAAAAAAAGCGATAAATGGCTTGACTTCATATTCTATAAAAAAACTAGTACTCTTATACGAGTTTTTTTATGTACCTGTCGCAAATAGACAAATGTGCAGATAACTTCATTAATTAGTATCTATTATTTTACCAAATGACAAATACAGCCACAGCCAGGATGATTAACTTTACAAAATGGAAAAACTCATTGAATACATTTTACAGTTCGGCAATTTAAATCGGCAGCAAATTGAACTGATTGCAAAAAATGCAACAGAAACCACCCTGCCAAAAGACGAATATTTTGCTGAAGCAGGTAAACCCTTTAACGAAGTTGCTTTTGTGAATGAAGGGGTTTTGCGAATTTGCTATTACAACAACAAAGGAGAAGAAATAACAAAATATTTTTTAGAAGAAAACCACTTTGTAGCAAATCCATATCCCAACGAAACCTTCACAGAATATCTTCAGGCAGCTACCGACTGTAAACTGATTGTATTCTCAACCTCACAATGGAAAGAGCTCTCTAATACGATATTGGATTGGGATAAAATTATGAATAAGATATTTCATAACGCTATAATGAAAAAGATGGACAGGAGAAGTTCTCTGGTTGCTGAAGATGCTACCACGCGTTATTTGTCTTTTTTAGAAAAGTTTCCAAGCCTTGCTAATCGCATTCCCCTTTCCTATATCGCTTCCTATTTAGGGATCACCCAATCCTCCCTAAGCAGGATTAGAAAAAATATTCATTAAAATACGTTTTTGCCAAATGGCAACTGTTTTCAACCACGGTTATCACACCTTTGTAGTATTAACATAAAAACGAAAATAAAATGAATACTAGAAGAACAATTACCATTGGTGCGAATACTTCACAACCGCTAACGGTAAAAAGATTGGGTTACGGCACTATGCGACTTCCCGGCGCAGAAGTTTGGGGTGAACCTGAAAACAGGGAAGAAGCGCTGAGTATTTTAAGAGCAACTTTAGAGAACGGGATTAATTTTCTGGATACGGCCGATTATTATGGTGACGATGTTACCAATAGGCTTATTGCTGAAGCTTTATATCCTTATCAAAAAGATTTGGTAATCTGTACAAAAGTGGGTGCCACGAGGGGAGCAGATAAGAGCTGGAGAGTGTATGACAAACCTGAAAATTTAAGGACAAGTATTGAGAATAATTTAAAAACACTGAAAATTGAACAGATACCGCTGGTACATTTTCGCGTAATGCCTGAAACAGATACCCCTTTTAAAGAATCACTCAGTACGATGTTTGAAATGCAAAAGGAAGGGAAAATTTTGCACGTAGGGGTAAGTAATGTTACGCCAGAAGAATTGGAAACAGCGCTTTCTATGGGGAATGTAGCAAGTGTAGAAAATGCATTTGGTTATGGGCAACGTAGTAGTTTTTCAGTTTACGGTCAG